>JBMYQZ010000714.1:0-3064 GCA_049601855.1 Limisphaerales bacterium
CCTTGCTCTCGGAGTCATCGTCGTTGTTTGCCTCATCCAATCCTTCCGCTTCTGGACCGAGGAAGACGATCCGTTCGAGCGCTTGGAGTGGGTCACCTACGATTGGCGGGCGAAGGCGGCGGAAGCCCGGCAGCCGCCCGTGGCGACCAATCTCGCCTTCCTGGCGATCACCGACGAGACCATTCGAGAAATCGCGGAAGGTGTAAGGATTAATCTTCCACCGACCGGACTCTATTGGCCTCGCAGCCTTTACGGCCGGGTCGTGCGGGAACTCAATCTTCAAGGGGCGCAAGCGATCGCTTTCGACGTGATTTTCTCTGATCGCCGGGTTGACCACGACGCGGATCTCACGAACGTCGTCTCAATCACGGAGGTCGATGCCGCAGGAGTGACCAACCAAGTCCTCCGGACAAACGTCACCTTCATTCGCTCGGATGGTTTGTTTCGAGATCAGATGAGCATGGGGAGCAACGTTGTCATCGGGTCGACACCGAATTTGTTGCCGCATCCGATCTTTCGTGACGTAGCCCACTTGGGCGACATCTCGTCGTATCCGGATGAAGATGGCGTGCTGCGTCGCACTCGGCCGTTCAGCACTTACCGTGTTTGGGAAGGGAACATCATACAGCAGGTCAAGATGGGGAAGGGGCTCAACCTGGATAGCGCGGAGATCCGGCCGAATTCGATCGTGTTCCGGGACAATACCCAGACCAACTCCTATCGTCTGGTTCTGAACCAAGATGGGCAGTTTGATCTGCGGCAAATGACGGCAGACCTTTTGAAGGGCTATGAAGATCAGGTGACGGAGGAAATGCGTTGGTGTCCTCCCTACGTCGAATTCCGCGAATGGCACATGGGGATCACGATGGCCGCCATCGACTTGGGACTTGATTTGAAGAATGCCAAAATTGGCGAGGAGGAGATTTTCATTCCCGGCACCAACGGGGTCGATCGGACGATTCCGATCGATCATCGCGGCTTGATGCACATCAATTGGGCGGTGCGCTATGGGCACACGAACCTGCTGCTCGATACGATGGAGTTCCAACTGTTCAACGACACCGAACGAGAACTTGGCTATGCCGTGCCGGAGGATGAATCCTCGAAGTTTCAGAACCGCCTGGTGTTCATCGGATCGGCCGCGACCGGCAATGAACTGACCGACCAGGGCCCGACTCCGCTTGGACTCGACTCCTTTCTGATCTCCAAACACTGGAACGTGGCGAACTCCGTCATCATGAATCAGTTTGTCGTGCGCAGCGGTTTGGCGTTCGAACTGATGATCGTGGTGATCCTTGGCGTGCTGACGGCGATGGCATCCATCTTGTTACGTCCGCCGTGGTCCACCATTACGATCGTCTTGATCGGCGCCCTGTGGGTGTGGATTGCGTTTGCCCATTTTCTCGAAACTCTCGAATGGATTCCGATCTTCGTTCCGGTGGTTGGTGCGGTGTTGTGGAATCACGCGATGATGGTGGCTTACCAGGTGGTGTTCGAAGGGCAGGAACGCCGGCGCATCAAGGGCGTGTTTTCGAAGCTGGTTTCGCCCAATGTTGTCAATGAGTTGCTCGGTCAAAAGGATCTTCACCTGGGTGGGCAACGCCGGCGGATCACGGTCTTTTTCTCCGACGTGCGCGGTTTTACCACGATGACGGACGAGATGCAGAAGTATGCCGATGACTTCGTGAAGAATCATGGTTTGGAAGGGGCCGAAGCCGAGGCTTTCCGCGATGCCGTGGCGCAGGACACACTGGAAACGGTGAATACCTATCTCGCCGCGATCGCGGATCAGATCAAGAAGCATAACGGGACGCTTGATAAGTACATTGGTGATTGCGTGATGGCTTTCTGGGGGGCGCCGACGCCGAATCCGGCGCATGCGGTTTCCTGTGTTCGCTCCGCCATCGATGCCCAACTGGCGATGTATGCCCTCAATGTGCAGCGGGCCTCGGAGAACGCCACGATCGAACTCGAGAACGAGCGGCGGGTTGAACGCGGCGAAGCGCCCCGGCCGTTGAAGCGCCTGCTGGTGATGGGGAGCGGTGTGAATACGGGAGAGGCGATCGTTGGTTTGATGGGGTCGGAGGCCCACATCATTAACTTCACCGTGTTTGGACGAGCGGTGAACCTCGCCAGTCGACTCGAACATGTGTCAGGACGTAGTCGGGTCATCATTGGAGAAGCCACTTATCGCGATCTGGAGACTCACGCCCCCGAGTTGGCGGAGACCTGCCTCGAAAAGGATTCGGTTCACGTCAAGGGAATTGAAGACGCCGTGCGCATCTGGGAGGTGCCGTGGCGCATCTACCTGGCCGATGAAATGAACGCGGGGCGACTCGACCCCGCTCAAGATCCGGAACCCGAAGAGTCATTGAAGGCTACAACGCCGGCACCGGCCGAAAGTAAGGAAAACGAAGCCAAGCGTCTCGCCGAGGCGGCCCGGGTGACGGCCATGCTGACACGGCGAGATTTCGGCATCGCGGAGCCCAAAAAGTCTGAATCGAAGAAGGCGGAGCCGACGAAGGAAGTTGGATCGATTGACGAATCCGATGTCATCCCCGACAAGGAGAATCCAAGCCGTGACGATATATTGAAGGCGACCGCTTTCCTTGCCCGCAAACGATTTCGGGAAGCGGCTGAGAACGAGGCAGCCAAGGAGGATGATCCCTCAGATTCGAAGGAGCAGAACTAAGAACCAACCAATATTATGTCGATTTCGCTGAATCTTACGCTTCTCAGCAAAAAGCCCCAGCATTTGGATGGTGAGGTCTCGTTTGAGGACCTTGGCATCGATCTGAAAGACGAATTGATGAGGGTGGCGGCGCCCATGCAATATGATCTCAGTGCCGATTGGATGGATGAGGCGGCATTGGTCCAAGGCGACGTGAGTCTCCCCGTGGAATATGAGTGCGTTCGTTGTCTCCAGAAATTCACTCGTCCCGTCGAATTGGAAGGATATGCGCTGCACTTGCCCTTGAAAGGGGAGGATGCAGTGGAAGTCGTTGATGATTGCGTAGACTTGACTCCGTATTTGCGGGAAGATATTTTGATCGGTCTTCCACAG
>JBMYQZ010000715.1:0-3063 GCA_049601855.1 Limisphaerales bacterium
CCTACCGCTGAACACACCGGCCGGTGCGACAAGTGTGGCCTGCTCGGTCCACACGCTGCCGTTGCGCACGAAGACGTAACTCTTGCCGGCCGCGTCGCGGCTGGCGACGGTCTTTTCCGGTGCCCCGACGAGGACGGCATCGTCTTCAACGGCGACGGAATATCCGAACCAGTCCCCCGCGATCACGTCGGATCCTTTCAAATAGGCCTCCTGGCTCCAAGTCACCCCAGTGCGCACGAAAACGTAGGCAGCTCCGGCGTCAGTGCTGTTTTGGTGACTCACACCGTTGATTGCCTGGGAACTGCCGTCTTCAAGAACGGCCCCAACGACGATCGTGTCACCTGAGATCGCGACGGACCGCCCGAAGAAGTCGTTGGTATCGGCGTTGGAGGCGATGAGCTGAGATTGAAACAGCCAGGTGGTTCCGTTGCGAACGAAGACCTGGTCGCCCACCACGATCGTGTCACCGGAGATTCCCACGGCGCCGCCGGCATCCAGCTTCGCCTGTTCCTGCCAGGTCGTGCCGTCATAGACAAACACGTATGCCGAGGGGGACATCTGCTGGGTCAATCGCGTGCCCACCACCGCGGTATCTCCGGAGACGGCCACGGTCGAGCCGAGTTCAGGAAAACCGGTTGCATCGGATGCCTTCAGATACGTGGTGAAGGCAGGATTTTGGCTTCCGACGGCTCCGACGCCCTGCACCGAGAAATCGTAATTGCCTTCGTCGGAGTCGTTGTTGACGAGGGTGATGGTGGCCCCACGCAGCCCGGACTGAAGGGTGCAAAGCGGATCTGGAAGCGCGTGGACTCGTGGGGTGCCAGACTGAGATTCGGCACGTTGAGCAAGCTGAATTCCGAGATGGCACCCGTGATGGTCGGTGGGGCGAAGTTCAGTGTGGCCGAACCGGAATTGGTGACGGTAAAGGAGCGTATGACCCGACCAAAGCTGATCTGCGCCGTTCCGAAATCGGTGCGTTCAATGGCACTCGGCGTGGTGTCGCCGTCAATGATCTCCGCCATCGCGCTCTTTATCGCGATCTCCGGCGCGGACGCGGACAAGCCCGTGCCGCGAACGGCGAAGTCGAACGGATTTTCATCCGTGTCATTGTTGGCGATCGAGATCGTCGCATGGCGGGCCCCCACCACGGTCGTGCCAAAGGAAAGCACGAGCGACGTGGCTCCGCCCGGTGGCACGGTGCCGGCCGGTACGCCGAGGATGGAAAAATCACCCGCCGCTGCCCCGCTGATCATCGGGGTTTGCAAGACCAGGTTGTTGGGCCCGGTATTCCGAATCAGGAACGTACGCTGAAGCGAACTCCCCACGATACTCAGATCTCCGAAATCCGTTCCATCCTGCCCGCCGGGAAAGGGATCACCATCCTGAATATTGAAGCCATTGCCACTCACCACGATTTCCGGTCCGACTGTTCCCGTTCCATGGATCACGAAGCCATACGGACTCTCGTTGCTGTCGTTGTTCTGAAATGCAACCAAGGCCGTCCGGACACCAGCCACACTCGGGATGAACCGGATCATCATCGTGGCCTCGTTGCCCGGAGCGATTGTGAGCGCGGGATTGGCCACGATCGAAAAATCTCCTGCCTGCACACCGGTGATCGTCGGCGTCGCCAAGGTCAGGTCGCCGCTCCCGGTGTTGCGATGCGAAAAGTGCGAAACAACTGCCCGGCCGCAATCTTCGCCTCCCCGAAATCGGTTTCATCCACCACGCTGGGCGAAGCATCCCCGTCGGCAATCGCAACGCCGTCGCTGCTCAGCACGCCCACCTCGGGAGCCCCGGAACCGGTGGCCTTACCCAGAAGACTGAAGGTAAAGGGATTGTCGTCGGGATCGTTGTTGGAGATGGAGATCGTGACCGATCGCAGACCCGTCGCAATCGGATCATAAGTAATGACCACCGAGGTCAACGATCCCCGGGAAACCGCGCCCAGCGGTTGCCCCAACACCGTAAAGTCTCCCGTCCCGAGTCCGGACAAAACAGGGGTAGCCAAAGTGAGAATCTCGTCGCCTTCATTGTAGATGAGAAAAGCCGAAATGGAGGAACCACTGACCACCGCCTCCGTTCCAAAATCCGTACCTTCGGCAGTGATCGGTGTTGTGTCTCCATTGGGAACCACCACTCCACGACCACGAACAACCATCTGAGGGGCGCCCACGGAATCCGCAACCAATCCCAACGCGAGGCACACCATCACCCATTTCATCATCCAGCCGGAACTCCTCCCCATAGCGAGGACGAAGCCAACAGGAACAGGGGCTCGGACAAGTCCCGAGCTCGGCCCGCCGAAAGTTGATCTGGTCATGGGTGGCGTCGTACTATCGGGTAAACGATTCCTGTCGAATACGCGAATGTGCGTAACGCCCATTGAGCCACGATGCCACGCAGCCAGACAAACGAGTATCGTGCCCTCTGTTGAATCCTGACCCGCCCAAGAATTGAAAATCCTGTCGGTCATCATCCCGGCGTTGAACGAGGAGCGCTATCTCGGCGACACCTTGGCGGGTGTTGCCGCAGCCATCGAGGATTTGCATCAACCGTTCCCGGAGGTGTCAGTCGAAGTGATCGTCGTAGACAATGACAGCACCGATGCAACCGCGGACATTGCGAGCCAAGGGGGTGCGAAAGTGGTCCCGGAGCCTATCCGCAACATTTCTCGCGCACGCAACGCTGGCGCCGAGGAGGCCTCCGGCGACGTTTTTCTGTTCCTTGACGCTGACACCCTCATTCCACCTGGCTTGTTCGCTCGCGTCGTGACCGCTCTCAATGATCCCTCGTGCGTCGGAGGAGCGTTTCAAACCGATCACCGTCCCCGACTACGGTTTCTCCGCTTCTACTGCTGGTGTTGGCGTATGGCCAGTCGAATCAACGTCTTGGCCCAAGGTGCCTGTCAGTTCTACCGCCGCGAGGCGTTCGAAACAGCCGGCGGCTACGACGAGGAGATCTTCATGGGGGAAGACGTCGAGTTCTATTGGACCGTCGGCCGTCAGGCTCTTTCAGCTGGAAAGAAACTCTCGTATATCACGGACCTTGAAGTCGTTCCCT
>JBMYQZ010000716.1:0-3062 GCA_049601855.1 Limisphaerales bacterium
CCGCCAAGGACGACCTCCTCGTCTTCTGCGATCACTCCGGCAATCAAAGCATCGACGCCGCCGCCTATTTCGTCGGTCACGGCTTCACGAACGCCAAATTCCTTCGCGGTGGCATCGACGCCTGGGCGCAGGAAATCGATCCCAAGATGCGCAGATACAAACTCGAACAGGCATGAGCGACGAATTTCAGAAGAAAGTCGAAGACGCCATTCGCGATCCTCAGAACATGGGTGAGATGGCCGACGCCGATTCCGTCGGCACAATGGGCAGTGCCAACTGCGGAGACATGCTCCGCGTCTGGGTGAAGTACAAGGAAGACGCCGGCAAGAAGATCATCGACAAGGCCACGTTCCAATCTTTCGGCTGTGAAACCGCCATCGCCGCCGCCAGCCTCGCGATGGAACTCATCAAGGGCAAGACTGCCGAGGAAGCGATGGAGATGTCCGGCGAAGAACTCGCCGCGGATCTCGGCCCCCTGCCCCCGACGAAGGTCCACTGCACCTCCCTCGTCGAAAACGCCCTGCGCGACGCACTAGGCGGTGAACCCAAGGAAGACTGCGGACAGAATCCAGCCCCGGTCACGGAAGCCAATTCCAATCTCATGGACGACTTCACCGAAGGCTCCCGTAAAGAAGGCGGCGTGAAGCTGGTGTTCCTCGACGAAGAGGGCGACTAATCAGTCTGGGCTGTTGACGCAAGATCCTCAGGAGTAGGCACGATCTGCGAGTTCAGCAATCCGGCAAACGATTGCCGATACACCCAAAGCAGGAACGCATTCAGCCCAAGCACGAAGTATGCGATCCCACCCGTCTTCGGATCGAGGAACAGGTGCAACAGATTCATCTGAATCGTAACGGGCAGATGCAACGCCAGAGCCAGGGGAACCCAGCGATTGAACAACAACAGGACACCGGCAGCGAAGTGCGTGGCGCACACGGTCGGCATGATGAATCCGCTGTCCCACATTGCGAAGATGACCTCGGCAGCTTCCGGCGCGAATCCTTCCTGTTGATCCCAAATGCATGAGGGTCCGGCATGATGTTGACCAGGCCCAGCAGACCGAATAGCGCCAAGGGCAAACCCAAAAGTATCCGGGCAACAATGATCGCAATCTTCATGTCTCTTTCTAGCAGAGTAAGTGAAGAGGGCCAATTGATGTTCGGTAGTTTGAATCCCGGCTGCGGGCAATTACAGGTATCGCCCCAAAAGCAACAGCACCGCCATCAGACCTGCCAGTCCGATGACGATGAGGCCGTCACCCTTCTCGAACCAACGCGCGGGAAGGCGCCGAGTCGCCCGAGACGGGTTTGTGTTCAATCTCGTTGGCTGTGAGACACTCAATCCGGGTAGAATAGGAAAATGTCAGATCTCCGACATCATTACGGCCCGGTATTCACCCCACTAAATTCTCAGAAATTGATCACCTCTTTTGATGCTTGCCTCAGGCGCCACCGGAACCAACATGTCCCCAATCGTCACAACGACCATGAAGATCCTCTTTCTAAACGGACCGAATCTGAATCTCTTGGGCACTCGCGAGCCTGACATCTACGGCAACCTCACCTTGGCCGACATCGAACAGGCCGTGCGTGATGAAGCGGCAGCGAAAGGTGCCGAGGTCGATTTTCGGCAAACGAACTCTGAAGGAGAACTGGTCAGCTGGATCCAAGGAGCGAAGGGAGAATTCGAGGCCATTGTCCTCAATGCGGCGGCCTATACCCACACCAGTGTGGCATTGCGCGACGCAATCACCGGATCCGGGGTAAAAACGATCGAAATCCATATCTCTAACGTTCACGCAAGGGAAGAATTCCGAAAAAAGTCGTACATTTCGGCAGTATGTGTGGGCCAGATCGCTGGGTTTGGGAAGGATAGTTACCTCTTGGGACTCGATGCAGCGATAAGGTTAAAGTGACCACATGAAACCTAGGTCTATTAACTAAAAAGTCGCATTCGAAACAAAAGAGAGGGCTTGACCCCCTTGAAACACTGCGTATTCTCCGCCACGTTTTCGTAACATTCATTGGCAGTCCTCCGTGTGATGGCTGCCTTTTTTGTCCCGAACAAATCGTAAAATTTTGAAACGAACGACTCGCAAAACCAATCTGGAGGCTGATATGGACCTGAAAGATATTAAAGCGATCATCGACCTGATGAAGAAGAACTCGATCAATGAGTTCGAGCTCGAGAAAGACCAGTTTAAGATCAAGTTGCGCCGTGAACTGCAATCAAAGGCAGCCCCGGCAACACCCGTAACTGTTATCGAGGCACCAGCCGCCGCCGCTCCCGCCCAAGCGGCTCCTGCAGCAGCGGCAGCACCAGCCAACGACGGAGTGGAGATCAAATCGCCAATGATTGGCACGTTTTATCGATCACCTTCCCCTGATGCGGGCCCATACGTGGAAGTAGGAAGCGAAGTTGGACCTGACACGGTCGTTTGCATCATCGAAGCAATGAAGGTGATGAACGAGATCAAGGCAGAGCAACGCGGGGTGATCACCTCCATGCTGGTCGAGAACGGCAATCCAGTCGAGTTCGGCCAAGCGCTTTACAAGATTCGCCCCCTGTAAAGTCCCTCCCAACCATTCAAAACACATGTTTGAGAAGATTCTCGTCGCCAATCGCGGTGAAATTGCCGTTCGCATCATGCGAACTTGCAAGGAAATGGGCATCCGCACGGTTGCCGTTTATTCTGAATCGGACGCCAATTCGATGCACGTACAGCTGGCTGACGAAGCAATCTGTATCGGTAAAGGAGTCAGCTCAGACAGCTATTTGAGGATTGATCGGCTGATTTCCGCCGCTGAGATCACAGATGTTGACGCAATCCACCCCGGATACGGCTTTCTTTCGGAGAACGCGCATTTCGCGGATGTCTGTGAAAGCTGCAATATCCGCTTTATCGGCCCGAGTTCCAAGGCGATGAATGCCCTGCATGACAAGCAGGTCAGCCGCAATTTGGCGAAGAAGGCGGGTGTGAACCCACCTCCGGGTTCTGATGGCACTGTTGAGACCGAGCAGGAAGCCCTGCTCGTCGCCAAGAAGATTGGTTATCCGGTCAT
>JBMYQZ010000717.1:0-3048 GCA_049601855.1 Limisphaerales bacterium
AGCCCTCCGCGAGCTGGCCGAGCGCAGGATTCCGGACGACCTGAATTGGAAGGCGCTCGTCCGCAAGGGCAACGAATACCGCGGCGACGACGCCGCGGGCCGCCTCGTCGCCCGCCAGATGAACGGTGACCTTCCCGTAGACGTGGAGGTCCGTGAATGCTCCGGTGAAAGCGCCACCCTGATAGAGACTTGGCAGGGCTTTGACCGTGTCTATCTCGTCGACGCCGTCGAATCCCGGCAACCACCCGGTTCCATCCATCGCCTCGTCGCTCACGAAAAGGAGATGCCCCGCGAATTCTTTCACACCTCCACCCACACCTCCACCCACGCCTTCAGCCTCGCCTTCAGCCTCGCCGAGGCCATCGAACTCGCCCGCGCGCTCGACCAACTTCCGGAGCAGGTATTTGTCTACGGCATCGAAGGCCAATGGTTCGAGTCCGGACAAAAACTCACCCCGGCGGTCAAAGAGGCGATTCCCCAAGTCGCGCAACAAATCATCGCAGAACTCAAGAAAGGATAATCCATGCACGAACAATCATTGATGAACGACCTGATGGCCAAGATCCTGGTCGTCGCCGAAGAAAACAACGCCAACAAGGTCACCTCCGTCGGAGTCTGGCTTGGCGCCCTTTCTCACATGTCCCCCGCCCACTTCCGCGAACATTACGAGGAATCCTCCAACGGCACCATCGCCGAAGGCGCCGAACTCCAGATCGAACTCTCCGAGGACATCAACGATCCCAACGCCCAGGAGATCCTGCTGCGCGATATCGAGGTGGCGGACTAAACTTGGATCTCGGATTTTCCGCGCTGTCCGTGTATTTCGACGCGCCGATGGAAAAAACGGAACAGAACGCGGACGCCTGGACGCCGGCTTCATGGCGGGAACGACCGGCAGCTCAGCAGCCGAATTATCCGGATGCCGCGGCCTTGGCGGCGACGGTCAAAGAGCTGTCCAGTCTGCCACCCTTGGTGACGAGTTGGGAAGTGGAGACGCTGAAAAGCGAGCTGGCGGCAGCTTCGCGCGGGGAACGCTTCCTCCTGCAAGGTGGCGACTGTTCGGAGAATTTCGCCGACTGCGAATCCAACACCATCACCTGCAAGCTGAAGATTCTGTTGCAGATGGGCCTCGTGCTGGCCGAGGGCTCGCGCCGCCCCGTCATCCGGGTCGGCCGCATGGCCGGGCAATACGCCAAGCCGCGCTCGGCCGACACGGAGGACGTCAACGGGCAGACGCTGCCAACCTATCGCGGCGACATGATCAACGGCGCCGGCCCGACCTCCGAGGATCGCATTCCGGATCCGCAACGACTCGTGCGCGCCTATGGACGATCCGCCCTCACCCTGAATTTCATCCGTTCACTCACCTACGGTGGCTTTGCGGATCTGCACCATCCGGAGAACTGGGACCTGGCATTCATGAGCGGTTCGCCGCGGGCCGAGGATTTCCGGCAGCGGGTTCATCACATCGCCGAGTCGTTGCGCTTCGTGGAGACCTTGTCGGGTCGCTCCGTGCCGGAGATCACGCGGGTGGAGTTCTTCACCAGTCACGAGGGACTGCATCTTCCGTATGAAGAGGCCCAGACGCGGAAGGTCCCGCGCCGTACCGGCTATTACAACCTGGGCACGCACTATCCCTGGATCGGCGAACGCACGCGGGCGCTCGATGGCGCGCACGTCGAGTTCTTTCGCGGTATCGCGAATCCGATCGGCGTGAAGCTCGGTCCCAAGGTGTCGCCCGAGGATGCCCTCGCCTTGTGCGATGCGCTCAATCCGAATAATGAACCCGGACGCCTGACCTTCATTCATCGTTTCGGGGCGGCGAAGGTCGAGGAATGCCTGCCCAAGCTGGTCGAAGCTGTCCAACGCGAGGGCCGGGAGATTTTATGGTGCTGCGATCCCATGCACGGCAACACGCAGACCACCGCCGACGGGATCAAGACCCGTGACTTCGACAACATCCAGAAAGAGTTGGAAACCTCCTTCCGTGTCCTGCGCGAATGCGGCACCCACCTCGGTGGCATGCATGTTGAACTGACCGGCGAAAACGTCACGGAATGCATCGGCGGCGCGGGCGGCTTGACCGAGGCCGGCTTGGCGCGGGACTACCGCAGTTCCGTCGATCCCCGGCTCAACTACGAGCAGGCCATGGAACTCTCCCTGCACCTCTCCCACCTGATGACCGCCTCCCGGGATTAAGCACGTAGCGGAAGATGCGAAATCTTCCGACCGGCGTTCGGATCTGCTCGCTCACGCTCGCTGCTACGGATTGGAGGATCCTTCATCCCTCGGTCGGAACTTTTTGCAAGTTCCGCTACGGGGCGCCTCCAAGACCCCGAATCTTGTCCATCATTGCGCCCGGCTTGGCAAAATGAGGCGGGCACATTGCAATCAATCGACTACAGCGGATAGTGCGGTATGTCATTGGAATTCATAATTGAGGACTATCCGGTCGAGGTGACGCTCGACAACGGGATTCACTGTCAGTTGCGGCCGTTACAACAAGTCGATGAGGAGCTGATCAAGGCCCTCTATCTCGCCGTGCCGGAAGAAGAGCGTGCCTTCATCAAGCAGCGCATTACTGATGGTTCCATCTTCCATGAGTGGTGCGAGAATATCGACTATGAGGAGAACCTTCCCATGCTGGTGCTGAACAACGGGCGCGTCATGGCGGAGGGAACACTGCATCAGCGCCAGGGCGGATGGAAATCCCACATCGGACTGGTGAGTGTGCTGACGCATCCGGAGTTCCGTGGCGTGGGCCTGTCCAAGATTCTCATCGAGCATCTCACCACCATCGCCCGCCATTGCGGCCTCACAAAACTGGAGGCTGAATTCAACGGCGAGCGAGAGATCGCGATTGCGGAATTCGCCAAGATCGGTTTCAACGAGCTCTTCCGCGAGTCCAACTATGTGCGCGACCTGCACCAGAATTATCACGACTACGTGCTGATGGGGATGAACCTCAAGACCGATGAGGAATATGCCGGGGCACAGTGATCCCGGGCCATGAAGCGACGGCTGCGGATCAACCTGTCCGGAGCTGTC
>JBMYQZ010000718.1:0-3047 GCA_049601855.1 Limisphaerales bacterium
TGCCAGAGACGAGGCGCCGCGTTGGCTTTCTGTACTAGCAGAATGATTAAAGCGATGCACGAGGGCGTGAGCAGCATCAGTCGTTTGCGCCAACACTTGAGCCCACACAACAGGCACACACGTTGCATGGTCTTGGAAAGCCAATGGATCAGGCGTAAGCAACACAGACGGTAGCATCACAAGTACAGTGAGTGCGAATACCACAAGTGGGTTTAGTATTGTGAGCTATACGGGTAACGGTACAGCAGGGGCTACGATTGGTCATGGTTTATCTGCGGATCCGATTCGTAGGACGGTGTTGGTTCCGCCGAAGTAGACTTGAGCCGCATCCCTCCCGACCGTCATCACAAACTGGGTCATGCCGCGGACCTCGGCCTCCTTGAAGACCGCGGACTGAAAGCCGGCGCGCCGGCGCTGGAATGCCCACCTGCCCTCGCCGCGCAGATTGTATTTCAAAACGTCGTAGGGGTGGCCGGCGTGCACGCGGACGAGGTTCAATCCCTGCTGCTCCTGTCCCAACTCCATATCGGCCCACACCTCGATGCTGTATTCGTGGAGTTCGTCCGGCAGCAACTCGCTCTGCGCGTGTCCGTTCTCCTCCCGCAAATGAAGAAATCCGTCCTCCACCTTCGCACCCGGCCGGACCTCCAGATGCAGATCGCCGACCCGATCCTGGGCATCGAATTTGAAAAACCCAATGGGCGTCCGGAACGGGCGGAATCGACACCTTTCCGCTGGCCGGATCAGCGGCCGCGAGCGTAAAGGTCGAAGATATCAGCAGGCCGGCCTTTTCATCCACCAGCTTCAGGACCTTGGGGCGGATACTTGCCATTTGCTCGCGCCCCTTCTTGATACGCTGGCTGCGATGCAGGCGCGCCTCGGCAAAGCGTTCCTCGCGGTCGAGGCGGTTGACGAACTGTTCGAAACTCAGATCGTCCAGTCCGTTGGTTCCGCTTTTGGTGGCTAGGTCCTGTGAGAACGTGATGTCGTCCGCATACTTCTCGGCCTCTCCCTCAAGTTCCCCGGCCAGTTCGAATTCCTCAGCCGCTTCGGTGAACTGAAGTTTGGACTGAAGAATCCGCGCACGCTGAAGCCGATACTCCGACTTATCCGGCAGCAGAATGACAAGCGAATCCAGCCGTGCCAGGGCGCGGTCGAAGTCTCCGGCATCGATGGTGTTCTGTAATTCACCCTCGATCAGCGGGACGGCGGTTTTCATTTCTTTCATTGCCGCCTTCGCCTTTTGATCGGCGAAGATCGACCAGCCGACCATGGTGGTCCCGATCAGCGCTACCAGGCCGCCTACGATGGTCGCCGCCTTGTTGCGGGAAATGAAGAGCACAATCTGACGCCAGAAATCGGCTTCCTCTGCGGTCGTCGCATAGCCCAATTGCCAGGACTCAATGTCTTTCTGTAGTTCTTGCACCTTCTGGTAGCGCTCCGACCGCTCCAGTTTCATCGCATGCATCGCGACCCGCGACAGTGAGTCGGTAATCTGTTGATTCGGGCACTGGTACAGGTACACCTCCTCTTCGGCACGTTTACCACGACCGATCAGCTTGGCTGACTTGACCTTGTTGTAAAGAATCGGCGGAGCAATGTAGCCCGCTCGCATATTCTCCAGTAATTCGGAGACGGTCTTGCCCAACACCGGAGGGCGCAGGGTCAGAATAGAGTAGAGGATGCCACCCAGTGAGAAGATGTCAGACAGGCGATCGATCTCGACCGTATTTCCCTCCGCCTGCTCCGGCGCCATGTAGTTCGGCGTCCCCATCACCGAGCCTTCCATGGTCTTGAACGCCCCCTCCTCGGATACCTCATCTTCTGAAATCTCCGTTCCTTCCTCCACCGCCATGTGCAGAAAAGCCAGGGGAGTCCCGGGCAGGATCTTCGCCAAGCCCCAGTCCGCAACGAGCACTTCACCGAACTCGCCGAGCATGATGTTCTCCGGCTTGAGATCACGGTGGATCACACCCCTGGTATGGGCGAAGGCCATCGCGTCGCAGACCTTGAGGAAGATTCCCAACAATGTGCGTAACGGATAGGCGGCGATTGTTTCCTCGTTGCCGTTCTTGATCCGGGTCAACACGTCTTGCAAATCCGTCCCCTGGATCCGCTTCATCGTGTAGTAAGGCATGCCTTCAGCATCCAAGGCTAGTTCGTGCATCGGCACGATATTCGGATGCTCCAAGTGGCCCATGACCCGGGCTTCTTGCAGAAAGCGATGCTTGGATTCCTCGGAGGCATTCCCCTCTGACAGCATCTTCTTGATGGCAACCGTGCGCCCGGTGTTCTGATCCTCCGCCTCGATGACCGCCCCCATGCCGCCGCGGGCGATCTCCTGGCGGAAGGCGTAGTTGGCGTCGAAGAGATTCACTTCGCCGGCTGGTTCCGGTACCGCAGAGGCAGGGGCGGAAGGCGCCATGGTGTCGACCTGCTCATCAGCTTCAAGGCGGATCGAAACCGCCTCAGCTCCCAAGACGAAGGTGGATAGGGTAGCGAGCGCCACCGGCTCGGAAACTGCCGCACCGTCCAAGAAAGAACCGTTGCTGCTCCCAAGATCCTCGGCCGTGACTCCGGAATCCGAAACCGTCAGGCGCGCGTGGCGACGCGAGATACCATCGTTTGCAATGAAAAGCTCACAGCCCTCCTCCCGGCCGAGTACATAGGTACCCGGATCCAGATCCACTTCCAGTGGAGCTTCGCCCGCCACCTCGATGATGATTCGAACCGTAGCTGCAGCCATACCCTATGATCCTGGCGAGATCGCCCGATCGGCTATTGGGATCTGGCGATTCTGTGGCCCTCACCAAGGCGGGTCAAATCTGCGGAAGTCGGAAAGAATCCTACGCGCAGTGAGAGGAATTCCTGCACTGCGAAGAACGTATATCAATTGGGTCCTATGCCTTTAGCGACCAACGGGCTTGGCGAAGGACGGACTTGCTGGAGCCTTTCATCTTCTCATACCAAGCGGTGACGAGGGAACTGTCGGCCAGTTCCACGGTGCTGGGATATCCCAGGTCGCTGCCGCTGCCGTCGCCGGAAAT
>JBMYQZ010000719.1:0-3045 GCA_049601855.1 Limisphaerales bacterium
CGAATGCTGCTGGTGAAAGGTGGAGGCATCGCAACCTGTTTCGGTACAGAGAAAGGTGAAAACCTGTTTGGTCCGGTTCGCATCAGCAATGAAAGCAACTACTTTGCATCGCCGGTTTACGCAGATGGAAAGATTTTTGCCGCTGGCGAAAACGGTCGCTGCCATGAGCAAAGTGCCGCCGGTGCCTGGCCGTTTGGAATGCATTGATATGGGGCAGACGTTCAATGTCGTGGTTGACTACGCCCACACGGCAGACGCCTTGGAAAACGTTCTCAACACCCTGCGTGAAATCACGCCCGGCAGGATTCTTCTGACTTTCGGTTGCGGTGGAAATCGCGATGCCGGCAAACGGATGCAAATGGGTGAGGTTGCCGCGAAGTTGGCGGACTACACCGTGGTGACAAGTGACAATCCTCGCAAAGAACCACCCGCTGCGATCGCCGCGCAGATCGAAGCCGGTTACCGGTCCGTTCGTGCCGACGGAGAGCGCGCGATTCTTGATCGCCACCTCGCGATCGCCGACGTGATCCATCGGGCGAAGTTGGGCGACACCGTCCTGATCGCCGGCAAAGGACACGAAACTTTCCAGGAACAACACGATGCTGTGGTTCCATTTGACGACCGTCGTCACGCGGCGGAAGTCCTGCAAGACCTGAACGGCGGACGGAGAATACTCCGCGCCGCCTGAACCGAATGCGTAAACGAAACCTGCAATTCATTGCCGATGCGACCAACGGGAAACTCTCGGGGGGAGATCCTGCGACGGAAGTTTTGCGCATCTGCACGGATTCGCGGGCGGTCCGACCGGGAGATCTTTTCATTGCGCTGAAGGGCGAACGCTTTGATGCGCACGATTACCTCGCGGACGTAACTTCCAAAGGCGCGATTGCGCTCGTCGTGGAAACTGGCCGTGGACTTGCGGAAACCGGCGTCGTTGAAGTTGGCGATACGAGAAAAGCTCTCGGGCGAATCGCCGCGGCACACCGTGCGGAGTTCAACATTCCCGTTGTCGCCGTCGGTGGTTCGAACGGCAAGACCACCACGAAGGAACTCATTGCCGCGGTCCTCCGCGAAATGGGTGACATTGTTTGGAGTGAAGCCAGTTTCAACAATGACATCGGAGTGCCTCTGACCTTGGCCCGCCTCGACGATGAGCACCAAGCCATCGTGCAGGAAGTTGGCACGAATCACCCGGGGGAAATGTCTGCGCTTTTGGAGTTGGTGAAGCCGCACTTCGGTGTGATCACCAGCATCGGCCGCGAACATCTGGAACACTTCGGTGATCTTGAAGGTGTCATCAAAGAAGAAGGCACACTGGCAGAAGTGCTGCCGAAAGATGGCGTCTTGTTCGTCGATGGCGATGGCCCGTTTGCGAGTCGTCTGGCTGCGCTCACCAACGCGCGCGTCGTTCGCGTTGGTTCTGAAGCCGGCAACGATTATCGCTTCACCGATGTCCGGATGACCTTCGCCGGAATGAAGTTTTCCGTCTCCGGTCCGAACGGACTGGAGGAAGAGTTTCAAACACCGCTCCTTGGCAGGCACCAGGCATGCAACGCGACCCTTGCATTGGCTGTAGGAACCGAGCTGGGACTGACGAGTGAGCAAAGCAGGCGCGCCTTGGCGAATTGCACCCCGCCAAGGGGCCGCCTGCATCTTTGGGAAGAGAATGGCGTGCACATTGTCGATGACTCCTACAATGCGAACGCGGACTCGATGTGCGCGGCGATCGACACCCTCTCGGAATTGCCGGTGACCGGACGCCGAATCGCCGTGTTGGGCAACATGGCCGAGCTCGGCGAACACGCCGAAGCTGCGCACCGCGAGATCGGTGCCCACGCAGCCAGCAAGGGCATCGACATGCTCTTCACGGTCGGCGGTCTGGGCTATTGCTACGCGGGTGCCGCGCGCGATGCGGGCATGAAGGTGGTCTCCGAGTTTGATGAGACCGCGGAGGCTGTGGCCTCTTTGCGGCGCGTATTGCGTCCCGGTGACGCCGTGCTGATCAAGGCTTCCAGGTCGGCCGCACTGGAACGGATCGCCGAGGCCTTGCGTGGCCAGATTGATCATGGACGAAGCAAGAAAGACCAAGCTGCCATCGCTGCCTGAAGGACGGGACCAGGCAGAGCTCGAGGCTGAGGCCAAGCGCGTCGGCCTGCCGTCGTTCTTGCTCAAGCTCGCTGGCGACCGTGACTTGTGGCGGTTGACCGAAGACGGAAAACCGGTTTCACGACCGGACTGAAGAATGTTTTATTATCTGGCTCAATGGATAACCGAGCAGACAGCCAACTCCGAATGGGCAGACTCGCTTTCGCCCTTGCGGGTGTTTCGCTACATCACCGTGCGCTCCGCGGGGGCGGCGACGACGGCGTTTCTGCTGAGCTTGTGGCTGGGGCCGAAGGTTATCCGCTGGTTGAAGTCGTTGAAGTTCGGACAGTACTACGACGACAAGGCGCAGGAAGCGGGAACGAAGGAGGCGGAAGTCTTCTCCAAACACGGCACGCCGACCATGGGCGGAATTCTCATCGTGGTCGTCGTGGATCTCTGCGGGCTGATGTGGTGCCAATGGAATTCGTTGGTGACGCTGTCGTTGATCTCCCTGCTCGTGTTGGGGGCGCTCGGGTTCTACGACGACTACAAGAAGATCACCGAACAGAACAGCGCAGGGGCGAAGGCCGACGTGAAACTCTGGGTTCAGTTCATCCTCGCGTTCTTCATTGGCTTCCATCTTTGGTTCACGCCGGAGACCAAGACGCTGGTGTCCGACATCATGGTACCGTTTCTGAAAGATCCGATCCTCGTCGGGGTTCCCATTGTGGGGTTGGTCATCACGGTGTTGGCGATTGTCGGCAGCAGCAACGCGGTCAACTTTACGGACGGACTCGACGGCTTGGCGATCGGTTGCACCCTGATCGTCACGACGGTGTTCCTGGTCTTTACCTATATCGCCGGCAACGTGATCTATGCCGGCTACCTCTACGTTCCGTATGTGGCGGGGGCAGGCGAACTCACAGTCCTCTGCTCGGCGATTATCGGGGCCAGCCTGGG
>JBMYQZ010000720.1:0-3038 GCA_049601855.1 Limisphaerales bacterium
TGTCGGAGGGAGCACCCACGGGCGATATCAGGTGCTGCGCGAGCATCTCCAGTCTTCGTCAAATTGGCATCTCTCGTAGCTGCGAGCGCGCCCTCAGAAACCGCTACTGCGCCAGCGACGTTGTTCCCCGGTGCTCGGCGTGAGTCCGACCAGGCAGCGCGCGCCAAACAGGGACGGAGCAAACGAAAGGAGGGCGTCGATTCCCTTGAGCAGTGGATAACAACCCGCCGGATACATGGCCGGTTTGCTGAACCCGCCGGAGAAGAGGTAGCTGAAGCGCGAGAACGCCTCGGCGTGAAACATCGACCAGCCTTCCATCCAACCGGCGTGGTGCCCCTTGAAGAACAAGCGGGTGGCATTGCCTTGCGCCGCGTAGTAACCACGCGGCTCGGGAAAGGACTTGTTGAAATTGATCTCCGTTGTCCACCCCACCGGCTCGTGATGCAGGAGCCCGTAAACTGGCAGACTCGCCAAGCTGATGAATGGATCGAAAATGATGATCCGCCCCCTCGGTTTCAGGACCCGCTTGGCTTCCTCGAGAAAAGCAGCCGGGGCTTCCAGATGATGAAAGACATCGAAGAGAATGATGTGGGAAAGCGAGTTGTCCTTGAACGGCAGATCGTAGCCATCGCAGACGAGATCAAGCCAGGGATTGGGAAACAGATCGGAACTGATCGCATCCGGAATCTCCCCCTTCATGTTCCCGATTCCGGAACCGATCTCGAGGACCCGTCCATCGATCGAATGGTCAACAAGCCCGGCGATCTTCTTGTAGAAATCGCGATAAATGCTCTGCAGCAGCGGCTTGTTCTCCCACGCCCGGAGGTTTTCCTGGATCTCGACGTTGTGTTGTTCCAGCGGCGTGGACATGCGCCTAGCTCTTCAGGAATTTCACCTTGCGAGCGGCGAAAAGAGTCATCCGCAGAAGAATCACGCCGTGACGCCAGCGATCGATATTCGTGTCACCGTACGTGCGCGCCCGGTAACGAATCGGGAGATCCTGGATCTTCAGGTTCTGTTTCGCCGCGCCGAAGATCAGATCGAAATCACCAAACGGATCGAAATCGCCGAAGTAGTTTCGGTTGGCCGCAATCTGCTGATAGTTTTTCCGCGACAACACCTTCGTGCCACAAAGGGTGTCCTTGATGCTCTGCCCCAGCAACCAGGTGAAGGCTTTGCTGAAGAAATGGTTGCCGATCATATTGAAGAAACGCATCGCCTCGGCATCCATCGGGTATACCAACCTGACACCATTTACGAAGTCGGCCTGGCCGCTCCTGATCACCTCGTAGAACTTCGGCAGTTCCTCCGGCGGCATTGTCAGGTCGGCATCGAGAATAAACAGGAAGTCACCCGTCGCCTTCGCAAAGGCTTCGCGACAGGCACCACCCTTGCCTTTCGTCGTCTGCTGCATCGTGACGATGTTTCGATCCGGATACTTCTTCTTCATCCTCTGGATTTGATCCCAAGTGTCGTCACTGGAATGGCCTTCGATGAAAATGAGTTCCGTGCCCTTGCCGAGTTCCGCGGTGCGCAGAATCGCGTCCTCAATGTTGCCGGATTCGTTGCGGGCAGGAACGACGACTGTGCAGGTGAAGTCTTTCGACTTCGGCACTACCGGTTTCGGACGCGCCACAATGAAGACGGTCAGGCAGAGGTGCCGGATGAACGGCAGAGGCGCAACCCAGCGATTCACGAAGTCCGACCAGAAGGGAACGTCGATCGGGCAGAGGATCCGCTCATCCGTCTTCACCACCTCCCAACCAGCAAGATCGAGCAGGTTGATCATGTCGCCCTTGGACAACCAGTTCTGCTGCGGCGTCGGAGCCTTGGCTCCACACATTCGCGCCAACGCCAACACCGGACGCCAAAGGTTGTTGAAAAAGTTCAGGACAATCCGCGATCCGGGATGCGCCGCCTTGTGCGCATTTTCCAGCGTCGCCTGTACGTCAGGCAGATCGTTCACCAAGTCGGAAGCAATGATGTAGTCGAACGGCTTCTGCGCTTCAAACTCCGTCGCTTCGGCTTCGACAAACTTAAGTTTCTTGTTTCCGCCATGACGCTTCTGCGCCATTTCCACGAGCTTGGGACTGAAATCCAAGCCGACACCTTCGGCCGGCTCAATCTCGTTTAGGAGGTCACCCGTGCTGGCCCCGAGTTCCAACACGCGCACATTGGGCGGGACGAAAAAACGGTAAAAACTGCCAAGAAGCTTGTGGTAGAAGCGCCGGGATTCAGTTTCCCGATGTTCGGCCCGGTTGTCGTAGAACTCTTTCCGGCTGGTCATGGAGCGGCTTTAGCTAACGGAATTAAGGCTGGCTGGCGAGTTCCAAAGCAAAACTCCCGCCAGATTCCAGTTCCGCCCCGTCAGTTCCGCCCCGAAATCATTTCCTGCAGAGGCGGAGCGAATTTGGTGAGCTCAATTCCTTCCACTGCTGCTTTGTATTCCTCAAAATTGGGAGTTCTCCCGAGGATGGCGGAAAGCACGACAACGGGAGTGGAGGAGAGCAACGATTCGCCTTTCTTGCGTTCGGAGTCCTCAACGACTCTTCCTTGGAACAACCGCGTAGAAGTCGCCATCACGGTGTCGCCCTTGGCGGCTTTCTCCTGATTGCCCATGCAGAGATTACAGCCGGGACGCTCGAGATACATCATATTCTCATATTCTCTGCGCGCAGAACTCTTGGGATCGTTGTCATCGAACTCAAATCCGGAGTACTTCTGCAACATGTCCCAATCGCCCTCGTCCTTGAGTTCATCGATGATGTTGTAGGTTGGCGCCGCAACGATCAGGGGTGCGTTGAACTCCACTTTCCCTTTCTGCTCTTCGAGGTTCTTGAGCATCTTGGAAACGATCTTCAGGTCGCCCTTGTGGACCATGCACGAACCGACAAATCCCAGGTCCACTTCCTTGGCACCCTCATAGAAGGAGAGCGGACGAATCGTATCGTGAGTGTAGCGTTTGGAAACCTCGTCGTTGTAAACATCAGGATCAGCGATCATCGGTTCGACGACCTCATCGAGGTCCACGACGAATT
>JBMYQZ010000721.1:0-3036 GCA_049601855.1 Limisphaerales bacterium
AAGTCTTCCAAGGATGTTCCCAAAGGATTTTGCCGTTGTCAGCCTGCACCAGGTAGACCGCCGTGGCGCCGAAGATGGGATACGTTTTCTTGTCGCGATGCAGGAGCGTGAAGGGAGTGGAATAACCCGCGGTTCGATTGCCGGTGTGCCAGATGATCTTGCCGGTTTGTTTGTCGAGCTTTATGCCGGCCTTGCCGACGTTGAGGATTAGCGATTTGCCATCGACGTAAGGTGAACCGCCGTATCCCCACTCCGGGTATTCGGCATCAATCTCCGCCGCGACATTCTTCTGCCAGATGATCTTTCCGTCCTTCGCATTGAAGGCGAAGGCGTCACCCTGACGTCCGAGCGTGTAAACCACGTCGCCATCCACCGTTGGCGTCGTGCTGGGTCCACCGTCGTAATAGCGCGGGGCGAGCGGGCTGTCATAGGAGTGCTCCCAGATCCCTTTGCCGGTATTCTCTGAGAGGCAATATACCGTGTCTCGATTCCGTTCGTTACCCAGCGTGAACACGCGGCCATCAGCAACGGAAACGGTGGAGAAACCCGTGCCCACATTCGCCTGCCAAACGCGGCGCATCTTGGATGCGTCCCAGTCTTTTTCGCGGCTGATACCGTTGCGATCGGGGCCGCGCCAATGCGGCCAGTCTTCGGCCATGGCCGGGACGGCCACGAGTGTGAGGAGCAGAATTCGAATCATGGAGATTGTTGGAGTTGTTTGCGGGCGAATACCAGCAGCCCGATGTAGATCGCGAAGAGAAGGAATCCGCCGACGTTCAGTGCACCGCCGTTCACGATCGCAAATCCCAGACAACCGGGCACGAGCGCATAGTAGATGAATGCGGGAAGCGTCTTGCGGATCACGAGGCCTTCGCGTCCGACCAAACCCACCACGGCGGAAGCGGCCACGACGTTGTGCACGCAGATGATGTTGCCTGCCGCCCCACCGACGGCTTGCAGGGCCACGATCCAGGTCGGATCCACGTCGATGCGGGTGCCAACGCCAAATTGGAAAAGAGAAAACATCATGTTGCTTACGGTGTTGCTGCCGGCGACAAACGCGCCGAAGCCTCCGATCATTGGGGCAAAGATCGGCCAGGCTGACCCGGTCAATCCTGCCACACCCTCCGCCAAGGCGATCGGCATCTTGTCAAATTCCGCCGCCCCGCCGGCAGAGTTGATGAACACCTGCACCATGGGCACGGTGAAGATCAGTGCAACCGAGGCACGGATGATTGTTCGGCCCGAACTGGCCCACGCTGCGCCATAGGCTGCGCCCTTCATGCCATGCAGCAGAAACGTGAAGGCCGAGACCACCACGAAGATTGTACCGGGGAGATACAGCGGCTGCACCTTCGCCGTGATGTCTGAGGCAAAGATTTCCGACCAAAGGATCGTCATTGATTCGTGGACGAGCAGCGGCTTTACGCCGAGTTCAGGAATCCGCGTGATGATCAGGAGAGCTGCCACGAGGAGATACGGACTCCAAGCCACGAAGAGATTCATCTTCGGCGAAGCATCCGCATCGTCTTCGATTTCAAAAGCGCCAATCCACTCTGGCTGCCACTTCTCCTTGGGCTCGAAGTCCCAGGTGTCTTCCTTCTTCGGTACGAGAAAACCGTTCTTGGCGGCCGTCACGACGATTGCCAGACCGATGAGTCCTCCGAGGATGGAGGGGAACTCCGGGCCCAGTGTTTTTGCCACGATCAGATACGGCACAGTCATCGACAGCGATGCGAAGATGGCGAATTTCCAGACCTTCAGTCCGTCCGCGAAGGAACGGTTTCCGCTGAAGTAACGGGTCATCAACGACACCACGAAGAGCGGGATCAGGATTCCGGCGACGGCATGCAGGACGGCGACCTTGAGTCCGATGTGTGCTAGGAACTCCGACCACTGTTCGAATCCTTGTGTCTGGGCAAAGGCCTGCACGGCGGCGTCATCCTTGATGCCGGTATTTACTCCCACGACGATCGGAGTGCCGAGAGCACCGAAAGAGACAGGTGTGGATTGGATCACCATTCCGGCCACCACCGCGGCCATCGCGGGGAAGCCCAAACCGACCATCAACGGCACTGCCACGGCTGCGGGCGTGCCGAAGCCGGCCGAACCCTCGATGAAGGAACCGAAGAGCCAAGCGATGATGATCACCTGCACGCGGCGATCAGGGGAGATGTTCATGAAGCCACGGCGAATTACGCGGATGGCGCCGCTCTGCTGGAGGGTGTTGAGCAGAAGGATGGCTCCGAAAATGATGTAGAGCAGGGTGGCTGCGACGATCAGTCCCTTGATGGTGGCGGCGGCGATCTGGGCGCCGGGAAGTTTCCAAACGCCCAGCGCCAGCGCGACAACCGTGACGTAAGAAAGCGGCATCGCCCGACTCGCCGGCCAACGCAGGACCACCAGGAACAACGCCACGACGGCGATTGGCAGGAGGGCCAGCAGCGCGAGCACGGTGGGATTCATCCGGTGGGTGTAACCAACACCTGACGTGGCGGCAATCGTAAAGCCGATGTTTACCTTGCGCGGCGATGAACACTTGGCCAACTTCACCTGCCCGTGGCACGACAGCGCAACAAGACAGCCTTTTCCAAACTCGGTCAACGCACCGAGGCACCACCGATTTCCTGGTTGATGAACCTCGCGCTGTCGCGGCCGAAGCTCATTTCCCTTGCGGCCGGATTCACCGACAACGAATCGCTTCCGGTCGACTTCACGCGCGAGATCGTGAATGAGCTCATGAAGCAGGCGAAGAAGGGGCAGCCGGCTTTGCAATACGGACCGACGCCGGGTGATCCAACCTTGCGCAAACTGACGGCCAAGCGCCTGCACGCGATGGACACGGCCTGCCATCCGCGCACCGCCAAGAGCCGCTACGAGGTGGAGCGCACGATCATCACCAACGGTTCACAGCAACTGCTCTACATGATCACGGAGGCTCTCTGCGATCCGGGTGACATCGTCATCGTGGAGGATCCCACGTACTTCGTTTATCTCGGTATCGCGCAGAGTCACGGGTTGGATTGTCGCGGGGTG
>JBMYQZ010000722.1:0-3032 GCA_049601855.1 Limisphaerales bacterium
CGGCAGACCTGGCCAAGTTCATTGAAACGATCAGTCCGCGCGGCGGCAGAAAGAAGCACCCGGCAACGAGGGTGTTTCAGGCACTACGGGTTGCGGTGAACGACGAGATCGGTTCACTGCTAACCGGCCTGGCCGGTGCGTTGAAGATCTTGAAGCCCGGCGGGCGGATGGCGGTGATCACCTTTCACTCGCTGGAAGACCGGCAGGTCAAAGTGTTCGGACGCAAGCTGGAGCGGGATTATGTGGTGGATGGCGACATTGACCGACCGGAGTTACGCCGGCCCGCGCGACCGCAACTGAAGCGAGTGAACCGCAAAGCGATTTCTCCCAGCGAAGAAGAATTGAAAAACAACCCTCGGGCGCGCAGCGCCCAGTTGAGGGTGTTTGAGAAACTGTAGCGAACAGCCATGCCAAAAAATCGAAAAAGATCAGCTCCGTCAGTCCGCCTCGGACCCGTGTTTAAGGCGGTTGTCGCGTGCCTGTGCATCGGTCTCGCGGGGGTGGGATACGTGTGGCAGAAGAACCAACTGCTCGCCCTTGGCAAGCAGATGAAGAAGAAGGAAGAGAAGCTGGAGCAGCTGCGGCTGGAGAATCAATCCCGGCAGCAGAGTCTCACCTATCTGCGTTCCCCGGTTTATCTGGAGAAGAAGATCAAGGCTCTCCGCCTCGGCCTGACCACGCCGCATCCGAACCAGATTGTTACTTTGGAAGACGCCGGTGTGAGCGACGCCGCGAAGGATCGCGAAGTCTACATGGTGAAGCGAAACGAAACGGATTAAGCAATGATGCAGGCTCAACAAAACCGGCGCTTGTTCCTGACGGGACTGTTGCTCGTGATCGCGTTCTGCGGTCTCGGGTATCGGCTGGTTGACCTGCAGGTTTATCGTCACGACGAATTGCTCGCCGCGGCCAAGGGCAATTCGAGCCGCACGGAGCTTCTGATTCCGCGCCGGGGTGACATCTATGACGCGCGCGGGAACCTTCTCTCAACCAGTCTCCCGGCCAAGACCATCTTCGCCGACCCGGTCTTCATTGGTCAGTACCAGGCGAATATTGCCAAGGCGATCGCCCCGCTGATTGGCCTGAGCGAGTGGGATCTCTACCACAAGCTGCAGCCAAAGGTTTACACGCGGACGAATGACCAAGGCCAGATGAAGGTGGTGACCAATCGTTACGTCGTGCTCGCCCGCAAGGTGCCGCTCGATCGCTGGCGCGAGATTCGTGAGCGGATGGGTAATCTCGAGTTTGGCGACGAGAGCAAGCTGACCAAGAAACAACGTTCCTTTTTTCGCAATCTTCGCCGCATGGCGATCAATGCCGACATCGTGGAGGACACCATCCGCGTTTATCCCAACCGCGAACTCGCCGCTCATGTGCTTGGCTATGTTTCCTCGCGTGACATCACGGTCAATGATCGCCAAGCCAAGGAAGTCGTCGGGATGGACGGTATCGAGCGTGCTTTCAACAACCGTCTGACCGGCACGCCCGGATGGCGCGAAACCGAAACCGATCGGCGTCGACGCGAGGTTGCGACCAAACGCCTGAAGGAGATTTCGCCGACCGACGGACTCAATATTCACCTGACGCTCGATGCGCGACTGCAACATGTGGTGGAGCAGCGACTCGCCGAGGTGATGGATGAATTCAAACCGGAGAGTGCGACCGCCATCCTGGTGCGCCCGCAGACCGGCCAAATCTTAGCCATGGCCAACGTCCCGACTTTCGATCCGAATCGTCCGGGCGAGATCCCGGAAGGTCGCGAGGATTATCGCAGGAATCGCGCGATCATGGATGCCTATCCACCGGGATCGACTTTCAAGATGGTCTCCATCGCTGCTGGGTTGCAGCACAAGGTGGTGGGAGTCAACGAGGTGATCTATTGTGAAAAAGGCGCGTGGAAATTCGGCCGCGCCAAGGTGTTGCGCGAATACCGCGGCAAGGGATTCGAAGACATGACGATTTCCAAGATTCTCGCAAAATCTTCCAATATTGGGACCTCCAAGATCGCCGTGCGGATGCCGCCGATTCGCTTCGAAGGCTATCTTCGCGAGTTCGGATTCGGTTCCAAGACGGACATTGATCTGGTAGGTGAATCTCGCGGCATGTTGCGGTCCAGCAAAGGTTGGGGGCCGGATGACCGCACGCGTATTCCGATCGGACAGGGGGTCACCTGCACGCCATTGCAAATGACCATGGCCGTCGCCGCGTTGGCCAATGGCGGTTACATGATGCGCCCCTTGATCATCGATCGCCTGGAAGATCACGAGGGCAACGTGATGGCAAAGTACTCCCCGACGGTCGTGCGACAAGTGGTCAATCAGAGGACCGCGAAGCAAATTACTGAGGCACTCAAGACCGTGGTCTCTCCCGTTGGTACCGCCAAGAGCGCGATCATGGAGTACTACTCCGTCGCTGGCAAAACCGGTACCTCCGACATTCCGCTCGGTCGCATCCACGTCAATGGTCGCAATCTCGCGTCCTTCATCGGCTACCTTCCAGCTTCCAATCCGGAATTGGTGATCGCGGTTTTTGTGAACCTGCCGAAGGGCGGTGGCACTGGTGGTCGCTGCGCCGCACCGGCCTTCAAGCAAATCGCGCTGACTGCTGCTAACTACCTGAACCTAAAGCCCGACCTGCTCGGGGTGAGCGCTCAAGTCACCCAAAATGTCCAAACCACCCTGTTGAGAACTGCCAGTCTAACCCGACGTTAACATGCAACTCCGCAAGCTTCTGTCAGCAGTTTCGGTTAAGCGTAGCGAGGGAAACCTTGATCGCGAAATCACCGGTCTGGCCTACGACTCACGTCGCGTGAGCGCAGGCAAGGTGTTTGTGGCCTGTCGAGGTCACAATTCCGACGGGCACGACTACATCAGCGAGGCGATTGATCGCGGGGCCATTGCAGTCGTCTGCGAACGGAATGGTTTTGTGTCGCACAAGGCCGCGAAGATCGTGGTGGAAAACAGCCGCGAAGCCATGGCCTTGTTGGCGGCGGAGTTCTACGGGCATCCGAGCAAGAAACTGAAGGTGGTCGG
>JBMYQZ010000723.1:0-2767 GCA_049601855.1 Limisphaerales bacterium
GTCGTTACACCTATCGCAAGGATGGCGCCCGCGCGGGCAAACGAAACTACACCACCTTCGACGACAACAAGAGCCAGTCCGCCCTCGTGTTCCTGATGCGCATGGATGAGGAACTCAAGTTCCGCGACGCCGAGATCCACGAAGCCGTCGAATATGCCCTGCGCCACATGCTCGCCGCGCAATATCCCAACGGCGCCTGGCCCCAGCAGTTTTCCGAACCGGCGGATCCCGCCGATCATCCCGTGAAGAAGGCTTCCTATCCCAAGGCCTGGTCCAGGAAGTACGAGGGCAAGAGATACATCGGCCATTATACGCTCAACGACAACAACATGTCCCACATCATGGAGATGATGCTTCAGGCCTACCGCATCTACGGTCGTAAGGATTGTCGCGAAGCCGCCCTGAAGACCGGGGACTTCTTCATCCTCGCCCAGATGCCCGACCCGCAGCCCGGCTGGGCCCAGCAATACGACGGCGACATGCACCCCGCCTGGGCCCGCAAATTCGAACCCGCTTCCATCACCGGCGGTGAATCCCAGTCCGTGATGAAATCCCTTATCAGTCTGTACCGTCAGACCGGCGAAACGCGTTTCCTCAAACCGCTCCCCCGCGCCCTGGCCTACTATCGCAAATCACTCCTGCCCGACGGCCAGCTCGCCCGCTTCTACGAACTGCGCAACAACAATCCGCTCTTCTTCACGATGGACTACACGCTCACGTACAGCGACGCCGACATGCCCACGCACTACAGCTTCAAGGTCGGCTCCAATCTCGATTCCATTGAGCGCGCCTACCGAAAGGCACTCAGGACGAAACCCGCCGATTGTAAACCCGACCACCGTCCCGTCCGCAGAGAACGTCTTCGCAGCAGCATCACCAAGCGTGGAAAGGAAGCCATCGCTGCCCTCGATTCCCGTGCCGCCTGGGTGGAGGCCGGAAAGCTCCGCTACCAGAAAGATCTCCCCGTCGATCGGATCATCTCCATGCGTGCTTTTGTGAAGAACCTGGAGAACCTCGCCGCCTACGTCGGCGCCCGTTAGTCACATCGAAAGGTTGTGCCAACCCGCCATCGTGTAGCCGATCACGATGAGGATGGCCAAGGGCCAGGTGCAATTCGGCCACAACTTCGAGAACAACACGAAGGCGGCAATCTGGCAGAGCTTGCCGATGACCGGACCGAGGTAGGGTCCGAACCAGGTGCTGACCAAGCGAATGCCGAGATGCGACTCCAAGGATGGGCCGTATTCGACCATAAAGCGGATGGTGGTGAAGCCATCAAACGCGCAAGCGAAGGCGATCATCACCAGGCACCAGCGCACGCGGCTCATCCATTCGTACCAATCGGTGGACAAGGCGATCCGGTATGGCTCGAGACGGTCCTGTTCTCTCGTGGTCATGATTTACCGGGGAGCGAAGCAAACTTCCACAAGATCGAACGCTTTGCAATGATGCCGACCAAGGATGAAGAGTTCCCAACTCAAAATGCGTTTGGGCCTCGGCGCGCTGGGACTGGTGATCCTCGCCCTGATCGCCATGCAGGTCTTGATGACGGCCGCCCATCGCGAACCGGAGAGCAGGGGCATTCGTCTGTCGGAATGGATGCGGGGGCGTAACCGCACGACCTTCGATCTCACCCGGCCGGACACCGTGAAATTCATCCGCGGCTTCGGGCGCGAAGCGATCCCGCTGTTGATCGAGGCCCATCGAAACGCTCACAGCACAACAACCCTGCCGCGCCGTTCCGTCTTCAAGAAACAGCGGCACACGTTGACGGCCTCCGATATCAAGATCCGGGCCCTCACCGGCCTGGTGGTACTGGGCCAGGAATATCCGGGAGATGTCGATCCCTACATCCGCAGCCGCCTGTCGACGACAGACCGTTCCTTGACGATTCCCTTCCTCGGTTTCCTCGGACCACGCTACTTTGACGCCGTCACCAACATCATCGCGACCGGCTCGCTGCGCGACGTGCAACTCATCGGGGAACAGTTGGGCAAGATGAAGGATCGAGGACCCGATGCAATCCCGGTCGTTCTGCAACGTTCGATGAAGGAATGGGCGGGCGTAACCCGGTCCTTGGATCCGTTGCGTCTGCTGAATGACCTTCGTCCGCTGCCACAAAGCACGATCGATCAGCTTCTGGCCGGATTGGCGAACACGAACAGCCAGGTGTTCCGTGGATGCCATCGCAGTCTCAGCCAAATTCCCCACGCCCGGAATCAAATGCGGGACGCGCTTTGGAGCATTCTCACAACCAATCAACCGGGAAGCGTGCTGGCTTCGCACGCGATCGGGAGCCTCGTCAGTTTCGATGTCCCGAACCCCGAGATCGTGCCCTTGGCAAAGACTCACCTCGAAGCGCTGATCGTGAACAAGACGACCTTCTACGAATACGGCCGAATCGTGAGTTTCTCCCAGGCGCTATTGATGTCCCGTGATGCCGAGGCCGAGAAATTCGTGCGAGACCAGGTGTTTCCTTTTCTCCGTACGCGGGCCGACAGCACCAAGAATCCCGATCCGATGGACGTCAAGATGGCGGAGCAATACATCAAACAGATTCAGGAGTTTCAGAGGCGCCTGTCCCGGATGCCGAAGCCCTAGCGGCAAGAAATAGATTTCACACTCGGAGCCAATCGCGTTTCCTTGTTCCCCATGCTGCGCGCGCCGTTGCTGAGTTTTATCCTGTTGATCGGAATCGGAATGGGTTCCGTGCGCGGGCAATTCTTGGGCGAGGAAATTCGCGACGTGGGAACGGTGGAAGAATTGC
>JBMYQZ010000723.1:2777-3015 GCA_049601855.1 Limisphaerales bacterium
CGCGGCCATTGCCCCGAATCGGACCATCCGGCTCAAACCCGGGACGATCCGGTTCTCGAACGATTCGCTGAAGAAACACAAACATGTCGGCCGGCTCGGCTACGCGGTGTTTGTCCACGAGGTGAAGAACCTGCGTATCGTCGGTGCGCGCGAGGGAGCGAGCGAGTTGGTGAGCGATGGACTCACGCTGACCTTCGCCAATTGCCGCAACATTGAGTTGCGTGATCTGAAGTTGAAG
>JBMYQZ010000724.1:0-3011 GCA_049601855.1 Limisphaerales bacterium
GAGGCCCCGCAGAAAAGTCCTTCGCGAAAGTGGTTGATGTTTCATTGGCTCTTCAAGTCCTCCGGTCCGTCCACCAGCCGGAAGCGGAAGGGGTGGCTCTTGACGATTTCCTTCACCAGCGTTCGCCCGCGATAGTCGTCTGCCTTCAACGCCTGGGTGATGGTTCGGATGGCGTGCTCGTCGTAGTACTCCAGTTCCCTGGCCAAGGCGTAGGCAAGCAACGCTTTGGTCAATGCGCGCGCGAAATCGTCGGCGCGTTCGTTCAACAGGTATTTCTTGAGATCGACCACGCCGTTCAACCTGTGGCCATCGGGCATTCTGCCAGTCGAATCGATCGGGCCCGCCGGATCGCGTTCCCGCCAACGTCCAATCCAGTCAAAGTTCTCAAGCGCGAAGCCGAGCGGATCGATGCGGGCGTGGCAACTGGAGCAGCGCGGGTCGTCCCGGTGCTTCGCGAGTGATTCGCGAAGGGAGATCTCCCGCGATTGCCCGGCCTCTTCATCCAACTCGGGAACGCCCGGCGGTGGTGGCGGTAGATGCACATCCAGGAGGGTCTCCAACACGAATTGTCCGCGGCGCACTGGACTGGTGCGGGTGGCCAATGATGTGGTGCTCAGTGTTGCTGCCGTTCCCAGCAGGCCTCCGCGTCGAGCATCACTCAACGCCACCGGTCGAAATCCCACGCCGGATACGCCCGCTATGCCATAGATGCGGGCCAGACGTTCGTTGAGAAAGGTTTCGTTGCTGTCGAGGAGTTCCAGAATGCTGCGGTCTTCGCGCAGGAGGCGATCGAATAGCAGCGTGGGTTCGGCGCGCATATCTTCCGCCAGGCGCCAACTGAAATAGCGGAAGAGTTCCTTGTCGGGTTCCTTCTCCAGGCCGATGCCCGACAGGTCCAGCCATTGCGGAATGAACAATCTGCCCAGGCGCGCTCGGCGGCGGTGGTCGTCCAGCATGCGATCGACCTGCCGCGTCAGCGCGGCTTCCTCCTGCAGCGTTCCCATACGCGCCGCGGCGGTGAGGGAATCATCCGGCAAGGACGCCCAGAGGAATCCGGCCAGGCGCGCGGCCAACGCATGATCATCCAGCGGCGTCACCCCCGGCTTGGTTACAGGACCGTCATTGCGATAGAGGAATGCAGGAGAGATGAGGACGGCGACCAACGTTCGTTCCAGAGCGGTCGAATGATCGGCTCCGTCCGTCCGTTCGTTGCGGTAGATGCGCAAATACCGATCGCGTTGCGAACTTTTTCCGGGGGTTCGAAATGCGCGCGCCAACAGATCTTCAAGATACCGGGATACCTCGTGATCGCGCTTCGGCGGATGGCCCTCGCCGGGTAGAAATTCGAACTCGATCCAATCCACAAACAGATCGCCGATCTGCGCCTTGCGACTCGCTTCCTGTTTGGCCCAAGCCGCGCGCTGGAGATCCCTGATCTTCGCCAACTCCGCATATTCGTCGGGCTCATGGCTTTTCCAGAGCTTTTCGAGGGCCTTGCTTTCCGCACCCAGGATCTTGGCGAGCTCGGCGAATGCGGGAAGGACCGTTTCCGAATATTCGTAACCGAGACCGCCGAGGAATACGGGAAGATAGCCCTTCTCGTAGTGAAACTTCTGCATCATCAGGTGATCCAGCACGGCCGAGAAATAGCCTTCGTTGATGACCTTGATCAACTCGACCGTCCGTTCCCGTCTGTCCGCTGGCAAACTCAGTCCGGCGGTCTCCAGATCGGCGACCGTCAGCCCTACAGGCGACAGCGGTTTCGGATCGTAGGGAGGAGGATGAAACGTGCTCTGGCCCAACTTGGTTTGCGGCCGCTCCGGCGCTTCCGGCAGCCAAAGTGATCCGTAGAAATCGTAGCCGAACATGATGTTGCGACGACCGCGCGCGAGGAAGATCTCGGTCTCGTATACGTTGAGTTCCTTGCCCTCGACCAGAACCCCCGCTTCACGTGAAGCATCGTTGACGGAATCCACCGCCATCCACGCCGCCGCGTTTGGTCCGGGCCCCGAACTGCGCGCGTTCATGCGAATGCGGTAGCGACCCGTGCGCGGAAAATCGAAGCTCTTGCTCACGGTCTGGTACTTTGTTCCCAGCCGGGAACTGAACGACCAGCCCGTCGTCCCATCCTTTTCCTTCCGAGGCCGTTTCTTCGCGTTGACGTGCGTTCCTTCCTCCACCTGATAGCGAATCAAGACCGGCTCCTTCTTCGCCCCGTCCACAATCGCCGCCGCCGTGACCTCCGCCGCCTTCAGATAACGACTCAATCGTTTGCCGGTCATCATCAGCGATGAACGGTCATTGGCAAAACCGCTGAGTCCATCAGGATCGGCTGGCAGCAACCTCTCAACACCAATCGCTATGCCGAACAAATCTTCGATGGAATACCGATACTCCGCGCGTGTCAGGCGGGCCGACGGAACGCGCCCGGGCGACCGCACCGCCTCCCAATCCACACCCACCAATGAACTCCGGATCCAATCGGCTAGGCGGCGCCGTTCCGGCTCCGTGGGTTGGCGCTTTTTCTTCGGTGGCATTTCCCCCGCTGAAACCATCTCCAGCGCTCGGCTCCAAATGCGCCGCTGTCTCAGGAAGGTGTCAGCTGACGAGAAGGCTGAAAGATCGACATCGGCCTTGCGGACCTCCGCGTCGTGACAGTCCAGGCAATAGCGCGTCAGCAGCGATTCAACATCGGCAGGCGTATTCGCGTTCGCTGAGAATGGAACAAGCAGACCGCCGATCACTGCAGCTATGGGGACGCGCACGGACATATCGCTCGGAGCAGTCTAATGACAACAGGAGGGTTTTCAATCGCGGGCGTGTGACCGGATCGCCGGCCGGGTACGAAGTTCAATCCCGCAGCGGATGAACTGTTCGACGTCGGTGCCCAGCACCGGCACAATCCCGGGCGTCATGGATTACCGAATTTTGACTGTGTTGACCTTGCTGTGCTTGTTGACGGAGGCCAGCCGAGGTGCGCCGCCATATGATCTTGCCGCCGTCCGAGATAC
>JBMYQZ010000725.1:0-3003 GCA_049601855.1 Limisphaerales bacterium
ATGGGACGCACACTATCTCGGCCCGATGAATTCCATGACTGGATATGGGCGCGGTGAAGGCGCCGGCGGTGGCTACAAGATTTCGGCCGAATTGAGTTCGGTGAATCGTAAAGCCGCCGAAGTGGCGGTGAATCTGCCGCGCGAACTTGATGCCCTCGAAGGGCGCATTCGCAACAACGTGTTGTCCTGCATCTCTCGCGGCCGCGTGAGCGTCCGCATCAATTACCAGGCCGTGGACGGGTTCAAACCGCGCTCGGCCCGAATCAATGGCAAACTGGCAAAGTCTCTCCATGCTGACCTCGCGCGGCTTCAGAAGGAGCTCAAAGAAGATGCGCCGATTTCCTTGGATGCCATTCTACGTGTGCCCGGCGTGATTGAATCCAGTGAGGAAGAGACGGATGCCGATGCGGTCTGGCCCGCGGTGAAGCAGGCGCTCGACAAGGGGCTCGGTGGATTGGTTGCCATGCGCCAACGCGAAGGACAAAATCTCGCCCGCGATTTGAAGAAGCGCATCAAGACGATTCATGGGGCGGTGAAGAAGATTGGGAAGCTCGCTCCGGCGGTGCCGAAGCGCTATCGGGAACAATTGCACGGGCGCTTGGCCAAGGCTGGTCTCGAGGAGTTGGACCTGGACGACGAGCGACTGTTGAAGGAACTCCTGATCTTTTCTGATCGTTCCGATATCAGCGAGGAACTCACGCGGTTGCAAAGCCATTTTGATCAATTCGCTGAGACCATCGCCGATAGTGAACCCGTGGGGCGCAAGATCGATTTCCTCTGCCAAGAGATGAATCGCGAAATCAACACGATCGGATCCAAGGCGCAGGACGCCGGGATTTCACGCGAGGTGGTCATTGCCAAGACCGAGTTGGAAAAGTTCCGCGAACAAGTTCAAAACGTCGAATAAGTGAGTCAGCAAAAGTCCATCCTGATTGTGGTGAGTTCGCCATCGGGCGCCGGCAAGACGACCGTCTGCGGCGGTTTGTTGAAGCAGCGCGCCAATGTCCGTCGCGCGGTCACCTGCACGACCCGAGCGCCACGGGATGGTGAGAAGGACGGACGGGACTACTACTTTTTTTCGGCGGAGGAATTTCTCAAACGCGTCCAGTCCGGACATTTTCTTGAGCATGCCACGGTGTATGGCAACAGCTATGGTACGCTCAAGTCAGAGGTGTTGAAACTGTTGCGTGAGGGCAGGGACGTCTTGCTGGCGATCGATGTCCAAGGCGCGGCCGAGATACGCAAACAGGCCGAGGCCGACTCGGAACTGGCCGAAGCCCTCGTATCGGTGTTTATTCTGCCGCCTTCGAAAAACGAGCTGAAGAAACGACTGAAGGAACGGGGCAGTGAGACCGCCGACACGCTGCGTAAACGCTTGAACGAAGCGGACAATGAGATCCGGCAGTGGAAGAACTACGATTACGTCATCGTAAGTGACAGCCGGGAACGCGATCTCGAGCGGATCACCGCGATCTACGACGCGGAGGGGCTGCGGCGGAAGCGAACAGCGTTGCCAAAATCGTTGCAGGCGTCAAACTAAGGGGACCCGACAACATGTCCGATCCTGCCAACATTGTCTTGGGAGTCACCGGCTCCATTGCCGCCTACAAGGCCGTGGATATTGCCAGCCAACTCACCAAGTTGGAGCACTCCGTGCGTGTCGTCATGACGAAGGACGCGCAGCGTTTCGTCACTGATATCCCGTTCAAGACCATGTCGCGGAATCCGGTTGTGACCGACCTCTATGACGAGGAAGAAGGCTGGAAACCGACTCACATCCGCTTTGCTGACGAGGCCGATCTCTTGCTGATCGCCCCCGCTACCGCCAACTGCCTCGCCAAACTTGCTCATGGCCTCGCTGACGATGCTCTTACCTGCACTGCGTTGGCTTTGAATCCCGATGCCAAACTTGTGATCGCACCGGCCATGAATGGCAAAATGTGGTCGCACGTCGCCACCGAGGCCAATGTCGAACTGCTCAAGCAACGTGGCGCCGTCTTCCTTGGTCCGTCTGAAGGCATGCTGTCTTGTGGTTACGAAGGTGTCGGACGCCTGATGGATGTCGACGAAATCGTGGCCAACGTCGTCAAGTTGCTTCCATGAGGTCTCCGATCCTTCAGGTTTTCAACCAGTTGCTGCGGTCTCCGGATGTGCCGGTGGAGAAGATGTTCGTCCGGATCCGGTTGATGGAGCGCGACATCATGTTGCCGGTGAAGATGGTCACGCTCACGGTGCTCTACTTCTTCCTGCCCGACTATGCTCATTTCCTGCCGGAGGATCTGCCGACGGAGGATTTGAACGAATCGAACGAGCTGTTCATGGCCCAGTTGACGGCCCAGACCGTCCGTACCGCGTTTATCGGCTACGTATTCCTCAATATCCTGGCCGGCGCCTGCTTCGTCGCGATGGCATCGCTCCCAGCCCGGCTTATCGGCATCGCAGTTTACGTGGCCGTCATCGCCGATGCTATTTTTGCAGCGGTCTTGGTGCATCTGACGGGGGACATCGAGAGTCTGTTCTACTGGGTCTTCCTGTTGATCATCGTACGCAGCGCCATCAGCGTTTCCCGTCATCGTGAACAGCTCGTCCTCTATGCGATCATCGTCGTCTGCTACATTCTTGGCCCGGTGTTCGGCCGCACTTTCGAGAATATCGCCGATCAACTCGAGCCCCAGACGATCTTGCCAGTGGTCGTTCCCGCAGATCAGGCGAGCGGTACAAATGAATTGGCGATGCTTTCCAACAAGGTCGTTAACACCTACGTGGAATACTTGGCTGACACCAATATTACCGCAAAGCCCACCCAAGACGGGAACATCGCCATCGAGAATGAAGAGCTTTCGTTGATCGAACTTGTGCTCACCTCGATTCTGCAGGTGACGGAACCGGAAGAATGGCAGGAGAAATTCGTCCGCATCGTGGTCCTCGGTCTGCTGTCGGTTTGTTGCTACGGGATCAATGTTTTGTGGAATTTTCAGGTGCTGACCCGCGAGGAAGAGCAGG
>JBMYQZ010000726.1:0-2999 GCA_049601855.1 Limisphaerales bacterium
TCGGCATGAAAACCATGCTCGGCTGCATGGTCGAATCCTCCGTGGGTATCTCCGCCGCCGCTCACCTCGCACCTCTGCTGGACTACGCCGATCTCGATGGCGCTGTGCTGATCGCCGAAGATCCCGCGACCGGTGTGGTGATTCGGGACGGCGAGATCAGATTGCCTGATCGCTCAGGGAGTGGCGCCGAACTGGTCCCCGATAAGCTGGCACAACTGCTTGCCTAAGCTATTGGCGAAACGCGTGAATCCTTCCGTTGTCCGTGCTCACGAACAACACCCCATTGGCCACCGCCAAGCCGAAAGCATTCCCAGATACCGCTGATTCCCAGACCTGCTTGCCATTGCTTGCCGCAAACGCCGCCACCTTCCCATTCCCTCCCGTGTAGAGAAATTCACCAGCCTTGATCATGGCGTGAGGATGATCGCAGTTGGCCTGCCACTTGAGCGTCGCGCGGAGCCTCTTGGTCGCATCCACCGTCTCCTCCTTCGCTTTTTCCATTTCGGCCAGCAAGCGCTTGGCCTTCGTACTGGATTGATCTTTGCCAAGTTTTTTCAATTCATAGTAAGCCGCCTTCCGTTGGCTTTCGGCCTTCCGCTTGCGCACCGACTGTTCGTGATACGAATGTCGATCGATTGCGCGTAAATGAGTATCGGTCTGCAGATAGCTGGTGTCCCCCGCAACGATCATATGATTGGCCTCAAAGGTGACCATGGTCTTACGGACGTCGGCATCGCTGAGTTCCAATCCACCGTACCGACTCGGGCCATAGATCAACTGCTGGCGGTCATCCAGAATGCAGTACGTGCCTCCCCCGCCGCTGATTTGTCCCTGCACCTTGCCCGACGCACGACCGATCACGTAGGGCGGTGATCGACCAGCGGGAACGTACAACCGATCGTCCGAGGCCAGCATGAATCCCTGTAGAGAAAGCTCCCCGGACCGAGCATGACGCCAGGTCCCCGGTTTGCCCACCTCTCCTGTCTCCGCGTCCAACGCCGCCAAAAACGCCGATTCCGATGGCAAGAAACCGGCCGCGCAATATGCAATTCCACCTTCCACAATCACCCCGCTACGAACGGGCCACAGCGAAATGAACTTTCCGTCTGAAGGCAATCGATAGTTCCGATCCGCAATGCGCTTTTCCCAGATCAGATTACCAGCCTTCGCACTGAGGCAGTAAACGTGACCATCGTCCGATCCGGCATAAACCCGCCCTTTATGACACGTCGGCGCCAACCGCACCGGACCTTCCGTGACGTAGACCCAGACCGTTTTCCCCGTCCTGATGTCGAGACAGTAAATCGCGTCCTCCGCCGACGAACCGAAATAGACGCGATCGCCCACGACGGCCACATTGAAAACCCGGTCGAAGTCCATCCGCGGTTTCAGGTCGGTGTCAGGACGGTTGTAGAAATCCCGCGGCGCGGGACCGGAGAATGCCGATTGAGGCACATGCGCGGATCGATACGTCCATTTGGACTTCAGTTTTGTAGGATCCAGATTTTCCGACGTGATCCCACTCCGGCGATGGTCATGTCGATAGGTTGGCCAATCTTCAGCGCTGACTGCGGTACCCAGCCCAACCCAAACCAACAGTAATCGTGTGAAGTCAGTAATCATTCTTGGTCCGATAAGCGATGGAAAGTTGAATGGGAAAATTGCAGCTGCACCCGCCCCCGGACTCCGATGAAAGGATCAAACCATCCGCGGAAACAATGCCGAGCCAGCAACCCGATCTCAGTCCTCTCCATTCCGAAGTCTCACCGGTGCCGAGATCCCATACCTCGTCGTAGAAATCGCGATAGTGCAGCAGATTTGCTGCACCGGTCATCGTCGAGCACTTGCGGCGTTCAGGCGTGTCTCCCAGCTTTTTACCGGTGCGCAACTCGAAAAACTCCGGTTGCGCGATCAAGCGATCGCCGGCGATCACAGGATGTTGCACGTGGTGTCCGTGATCCTGTCGTCGCCATGGATACTTGTAGCGCCAAAGCTCCGTCCCATCGCCGGCTTCATAGGTGAACAGATTGTAAGTCTTGTCGTCCGGCAACGAACTCTGCACCACGATCGTGCCCTTCGCGTGACAAAGGTACAGGACGGTCGGCATCTTACCGTATTGAACGGGCTTCTCCCAGACCACCGATCCTGATTCCTGATTCAGTGCGACCAGATGCAGTTCTTCGTAGAGTTCGGGGATACCGATTCGTCCACCGTCGTAGGACATCGCCTTGGGATGACGGGACTCGAGGAAGTAGACCAAGCCGTCGCCAAGCGAGATGGTTGCATTCAGAATCTTGCCCTTCTCGTACGTCCAGAGTCGGGTCTCCGAATCCTTGTCGATGGCGAATAAGTTCTCGCTGCACACCTTCTCCGTCCCGTCGCCCAACAGTTTGTCATACCACTTATCTGGACCGTCAAAATCGGAGAAACTGCTTCCCGAACGCACCTTACTGCCGAAAAGCAGATGCCGATCGGAAGCAAGAAAACCCCAGTTCTCTCCGCTTTGTTCGGAGACCGGATAGGTTGCCAGCAGCTGACCAGTCACCGCGTCGAGCTTCCAACAGCGATCCCGTATCGCCAGGTAACACGCTTTTTCATCCAGGCAACTGTTGCTCGTGTCCACCTTCACGTTGGTCCGCCGCAAACCGGGAATTTCCAACGACCACAGGATGCGACCGTTGTAGGAATCCTGAACGATGAGTCGATCATCTCCCTGCGTGAAAAGGCGTCCCTGAAAACTCAGCGGACCTTGATTGCGCCCGAGCCGATCGATCATGGCATCCGGCCCGGGTAATCCGAACCATTGAACCTCGATATTCTCGCCTGTCCTCCCGCCGAGCAGTTCATCGTGACTGTTCGAAGACTGTCCGGCATCACCGTACATGTGAGTCCACGAACCGGCACCTTCTAACGAGGGGCGAACCCAGCGGATGTCACCAGCAATCATCACCCCGCCAGCAGGTCGGACATGACGTTTTCCTTCGCCCTTCGAAATGACC
>JBMYQZ010000727.1:0-2998 GCA_049601855.1 Limisphaerales bacterium
GCTGTCCTCGTCGTTGAGTTCCATGACTTCACGCTCGAAGTTCTTCACCTGCACCACCGGCCCATCCTTGATGAACAGACCAGCCAGAGCGATGGCCTCGGCCAACAGGCCTCCCCCGTTGCGACGCAGGTCCAGGATCATCCCTTCGGCTCCGGCCTCTTTGAGCCGATCCATGAGCCCGGCAATATCTTCACTGCAGCGATCGTAAAACGTCGGGAGCTCAACCACTCCATACTTGCGCGACTCACTTCCCTTGTTCGGAACCTCCAGCAGGTAACCACGCGCCAATTGCGCTTCGATCTTGATCACGTCGCGAACCAGTTTGACCACCTTGCGTTCGGCATCGTCGGTTGCGTCTGCCGGAATGATCGTCAGGACCACCAAGGAATCTTTCGGGCCGCGGATCATGGAAACCACGTCATTCAGACGCATGTCCCGAACATCCACCGGTTTCTTTTCGCCCTGCCCCACCCGGACGATTCGGTCGTCAGGAAAGATCTCCTTGCTGCGATCTGCAGGACCACCCGGGGACACGCTGACAATCTTCGTATAGCCGTCTTCCTCGGTGAGGACGGCACCGATCCCGGTCAACTGCATCGACACATTGTGAATGTCAAAATTTTGCGCCGTGATGGGAGCCATGTAAGTACTGTGAGGATCAAAGGCTCGCCCCAAGGCGGCGAGGTAGAGCTGGAGAATCTCCGATGAATCAAACTTCCCGTAGTCTCGAGACATCCGAGAATAACGTTTCCAGATGCGTTCTTTGATCTCCTCCTGTTCGTCACCAGCTAGGACGCCGGAAAGCATTTCCCACTTCACACGCTTGCGCCAAAGTTCATTGCGTTCCTTCTCGTTCTTCGGCCAACCCAGTTTATGGCGATCGGGTTGAAATCGTTCCTTCACGGTGAAGTCGAAATCACTCTTCAACAAGTTCTCGATATGGTTGGTCGCCTCGTTGAGTCGTTGCAGATAGCGTTCGAAGATTCGATTGGCGGGACTCACCATGCCGCGCCGCACCATATTGTCCAGGCGCACGTCAAAGTTCTCACGGAATTCATCCACGTCGCTTTGCAGAAAGAACATGTGAAAGTAATCCAGCCGGTCGATCATGAAGCCCAGGTGCTTCTTGCTGATATCGTCGTCCAGCCGTTTGTGGGTGAAGTGGTGCATGTCGAGAATACCGGCGACAGCACGGGCGATCGTTTCCGATTCGTCCTTGGTGAAATCCACCGCCACGGCATTGATGTGGATCAACGCGGTGATCGTTCCCAGAGCAAGTATGCGTCTCATAAAATAGGTTTTTCTGCGTGCCCGTATTGGACCCAACATCTAGGTAGACGTTTGATCTTGCGCCATTTGACGCAAAGTTGTCTTCAATATTTTACCAGTTGCATTGCGAGGCAAGGCCTCTAATTCCCTGATTTCCCGGGGAACCTTGTAATCCGCCAGTTTTCCGCGAATAAACTTCAACAATTCCGCCGCGTCGATCGTGGCGTCCTCCACCGGAGCCACGTAGGCAATCGGCTGTTCCCCTCTGCGGGGGTCCTGCAGCCCGATCACCGCCGCTTCCTTGATCCCGGCAAACTGGTGAATGATCTCCTCGATCTCACGCGGATAGACGTTGATGCCGTTCACCAGCAGCATGTCCTTCTTGCGGTCCGTGATGTAAAAGTAGTTTTCCTCGTCCCGGTGCCCGATGTCGCCGGTGTAAAGCCAACCATCGCGGATGGTCTTCGCCGTCTCCTCCGGTTGCTTCCAGTAACCCTGCATCACGTTGCCTCCGCGGATGCATAACTCACCGGTTTCGCCCGTCGCAAGTTCGTTGCCATCGTCGTCACGAATGCTTAATTCAACACGGGGAATTGGGATGCCGACCGAACCCTCCTTTCTTGGTCCCTTCAATGGATTCACCGTCGCCACCGGACTCGATTCGGTCGGGCCATAGCCCTCGATCAACGGATACGGATACTTCGACTGGAATTCTTTCAAGGTCTCAACCGGCAAAGGCGCTCCACCACTGATGCACAGACGCAACGGCAACGGCGGCAATTCCGGCGTCTGCGCGAGTGACCGATACAGGGGCGGCACCGCCGGCAAAATTGTCCCACGCCGTTTAATGATCTCGACGATGACGTTCTTGAACGGGTGCAACGACTTCAACAATACGATCCCGCACCCGGCAATCATCGGCGCCAAGGTCCCAACCGTGAACATGAAGCTGTGAAACTGCGGCAGCAACACGATCATGCGATCGTCCTCCTGAATCTCAAGGCACTCGATACAACTCTGGACGTTGTGGAGAAAGTTGCCATGGGAAAGCATCGCGCCTTTCGGGCGCCCCGTCGTCCCCGAGGTGTAAAGGAGCGCAGCGAGTTCACCCTCATCTCGGCCATCGGCATCTCGCGCCGCGTCAGTCCATCCTTCGTAGTCCTCAATCGACAGGAATTTCCAGTCCTTGCCACGACCTTCGAGATCTTGGCGTTTCTCCGCCGAACTCGCGTCCGAGATCACCACGCGGGCACCGGAATCACTGAGGATAAAATCAACCTCATCGGCCTTGAGAAAGTTGTTGATCATCACGACCACCCCACCCGCCTGCCAGACCCCGAAGAGCGTCGGAACAAACTCCGGGCAGTTCTTCAACCAGACCGCCACCCTTTCTCCCGGTTGCAGGCCAACTTCGCCGGTCAACCTGGAGGCCAGACGCGCGGCGCGTTCACGAACCCAATCATATGAATACTCATCATCCCCCCAACAGATGGCGATCTTCTCAGGATGCGATCCGGCCGTCTCGGCAAAGCGCTTGAACAGGTTCACGAGGCGGGATTTTGGGGTTTCGGCAGCCAAGTTCAATGCTCAAACCAGTCCGCGGACCAATCCCACGAGAGCCGCCCCCAGAACCACGATCAGCATCTCCCACTTCCACTTCAACATACCGATCAACGCCGCCACGGTCACCACGCACGCAAACCAGTCGAACCGACCCGGCTCGGGATGC
>JBMYQZ010000728.1:0-2987 GCA_049601855.1 Limisphaerales bacterium
TTGGCCTCCATCTATGACTGGTTGTGTTGAACGGTTTTCGAACACACCCTAGTCGATTCCCCCGCAACTTTGACTCGTCATTCCGGCCGTCGGCCGGGCATGTTCGCGTCCGTACTGAGCCGATCACGTGAAGGCCCACCTCGAAAAGTATTTCCAACTCTCCGCCCACGGGACGACGGTCAGCACCGAGTTACTCGCCGGATTGACCACGTTTCTTACGATGGCGTACATCATCTTCGTGCAACCGGCGGTGTTGTCGGGGGCGATGTTCGACTTCGAAACCGGCATGGACTTCGGCTCGGTAATGGTGGCCACCTGTCTCGGTGCCGCCATTGCCAGCGCGATCATGGGACTTTATGCGCGTTATCCGATCGCCCAGGCACCGGGCATGGGGCAGAACTTCTTCTTTGTGCTGACCGCCATTCCCGCCGCGACAGCCGCCGGCTTCACCAACGCTTGGGAAACGGCACTGGGCGTGGTGTTCATCTCTGGCATTTTGTTTCTGCTTCTGTCCTTCTTCAAATTACGTGAAACGATTCTCAACGCCCTGAGCCCGAGTCTGAAGAACGCCATTGCCGTCGGCATCGGTCTCTTCATTGCGTTCATTGGCCTCCAAAACGCAGGCGTCATCAACAAGTCTCCTGCCACCGGCGTCACCTTGAATCATCATTTCGCCTCGCCGGATCTGATCGTGTTTTTCATCGGATTGATCATCGCGGGCGTCTGTCATGCGCGAAAGATCCGTGGCTCCATCTTGTGGGGCATCCTGGCCGCCACGATCACCGCAAGCATCATGAAGATCGGCATGCCGGCGGGCTGGGCGGAAACCGAACTGGTGAAGAATTCCCATTTGGTCCAGCGCTTCGAGTTCGCCAAAGGCGTTGTTTCGATGCCGCCGCCCATCAATCCCACCCTGTTCAAGATGGATATCGGCAATGCCCTCTCGCTCGCGATGTTGCCCTTTGTAATCGTGTTCCTTTTCATGGTGTTGTTCGACACGGTCGGGACCTTGGTGGGCGTCGCCGAACAGGCCGGGATGATCCACGACAACCGCCTGCCGCGCGCCCAACAGGCCTTCACCTCCGACGCCCTAGGCACGACCATCGGGGCTTGTCTCGGCACCAGCACCGTCACCGCCTACATCGAGAGCGCCGCCGGCGTGGAACAAGGCGGACGCACCGGGTTGACGAGCGTGACTGTCGCCATCCTTTTCCTGCTCGCGCTCTTCTTCAGCCCCGTCATCGCGATGATCGGCAGCTATCCATCGCTGACCGCTCCGGCGCTCGTCCTCGTGGGTGCAATGATGTTCGGCAACGTCGCCAAGATCGATTGGCGCGATTTCACCGAGGCCTTTCCCGCCTTCGTCATCATCGTGGGAATCCCCTTTTCCTATTCTATCGGTGACGGCCTCGCTCTGGGCTTCATCTGCTATCCGTTGGTGAAGCTGCTCAGTGGGCGCGGACGAGGAACACATTGGATCGTCTACTTCCTCGCCGTCTTCCTCGTCCTGTATTTCGTATTCGTTCGCTCGAAGATCGGATGAACGAGGACGGACGCATGCGGGTCATCCACGAGGACGCGGCCTTCGTGGTCGCGGTCAAGGCCAGCGGGCTCCTTTCCATTCCCGGCAAGGGACCGGAGAAAGCGGATTGTGTGGCGAATCGTGTCCGTGCGCTTTACCCCGGTTGCATCAACCATCCCTGCGTTCATCGTCTCGATATGGACACCTCCGGACTGATGGTCGTAGCCCGCACGACCGACGCCCATCGACATTTGTCCCTCCAATTTCAAGACCGACAAACGACCAAGCGCTACGTTGCCCTCCTCGAAGGTCACCTGGCAGGCGACCGCGGCACGATCGAACTTCCCTTCCGCGTGGACATCGACAACCGCCCCCACCAGATCTACGACGAAGCCCACGGCAAACTCGGCATCACACACTGGGAAAACCTGGGCCACGAAGGCAACCACACCCGCGTCGCCTTCATCCCGGAAACCGGCCGCACCCACCAACTCCGCGTCCACTCTGCCCATGAACGCGGTCTCGGCATTCCGATTGTCGGCGACCCGCTCTACGGCAATGGGACGGGGCCAGCCCAGATGAAACTCCACGCCAGCGAACTCGGTTTCGCCCATCCGGCAACTGGCGAATCAATGAGCTTCAAGTCCGCCCCGGATTTTTGATCAGTTGTTCGCGGGATCAACAAGCCCGTCCATCATCTGGAAACGCGCCACTTCCATGCCGCCGTTCACACCGGGAATAAACGCCGCCACCCCGGTGTCAACATCGTTGAAGTAGAGGAACATCAGCACGCGCCCGTCAATCGCCGCGTTGCCGTGATAGAAATTGTGACCGGAAGCGTGGAAGATCTTCAGTTGTTCCACCGTCGCTGCATTACCCAAGGCCTGATCTGCGACCATCTGCAGAATCTTCGACAAGCCTGCCATTTCCGCATCGAGACAGTCCTTGATGAAGTTCACGTCGCCGGCGAATTCCTCCAGGAAATACGTCACTGCCCGCTCATAACTGTCTCCCTCCATCATGCACGTGCGCAAGGTATCCAGGTGGAGTTGCAGGTCCTTCGAGGCGTTGTTCACGCCGCGATCGTGTGGATCGGGCCAACGGTTGGCGAGCGACAATTCTATCGTTTTCGACGAAGGAAATGGCGCACGAAGAAAACCATGCCGATGACAATCAAGATGCCTCCTGCCACCGCGGCCCCCAACTGGGCCTCGCGCGCCTCCGAGCGACGCAGGTCACCGGAATCGATGATCATCATCATCGCAAGATTGGCGAAGATGCCTCCGAAACAGAAGCAAAAGCCCCAGAACCAGAGCGGCTGCGCTTTGATTCGATCTTTCCAAACCGGTTTCATCCGCCCCGGCTACCTGATCTCCGCCAAACGTATCTTGCGAAAGTCGGCGGACATCACGCGGTTGCCGTGCAGCTGAATGCCGATCGGACCTTCATCAATGGCGGTGTCGGA
>JBMYQZ010000729.1:0-2986 GCA_049601855.1 Limisphaerales bacterium
AACGACAGCGAACGTATCGAGGTCATCACGAAACCGGCTCCGGAGCGGGGTGATAAAGACGACGAAAAGAAAGAGGGCGAGGAGGATGAGAATGATGAGAAGCCCAAAAAGAAAAAGACCAACGAGGAGCCTGAAGATTACGTCCCGCCGATCATGAAAGATCCCCATTTGCGAGAGGCGGTGAGCGTGCTGGCCGACTACGTGAATCTGTCCGGCGAAACCTGGGTCGTGAAGAAAGACTGAGGGATGGTGCGCGGTGCTGGGTTCGAACCAGCGACCCCTTCGGTGTGAACGAAGTGCTCTACCACTGAGCTAACCGCGCGTTGACGGGCCGTGGAAACTAAGCGGTCCGATTCGTCCGGGCAAGCGATTTTGAATTCCATTGAATTTTGCCCGTTCTGGTGGCAGCCTGTGCCCCCTTCAAACGCCTAGTTTGATCACCATGAAACATCAGCTCGAATTCGAGAAACCCGTTGCCGAACTCCAGTCCAAACTGGCGGACCTCAAGGCGCACCATGATGATAGTGAACTCGACGTCGGCTTCGACGACGAAGTCCAACGCATGGAGGAGAAGATTGAGCAGACCCGCCAGGAGATCTACTCAAACCTGAGCCCTTGGCACCGCGTCCAGGTGGCTCGGCATCCGAAGCGTCCATTTTCCCTCGATTATTGCGAGAACATGTTCGAGGGATTCACGGAGCTTCACGGTGACCGCCTGTTTTCGGATGACCGCGCCATCGTGTCCGGATTCGCGGAGCTCAATGGTCAAAAGGTCATGGTGATCGGGACTCAGAAGGGGCGTGACACGAAGGAGAACATCCTTCGCAATTTTGGCTCAGCGCATCCCGAGGGATATCGCAAGGCCTTGCGCCTGATGAAGCTGGCCAACAAGTTTGGACTGCCCATTATCACATTGATTGATACCGCTGGAGCCTATCCAGGGGTCGGCGCGGAAGAACGTCACATCGCCGAGGCGATCGCGGTAAATCTTCGGGAGATGACCCTGTTCGAGGTGCCGATCATCGCCGTCGTTCTCGGTGAAGGTGGCTCCGGTGGCGCTCTGGGCATCGGAGTGGCGGATCGTGTCCTGATTTTGGAGAACTCCTATTATTCGGTGATCAGTCCCGAGGGTTGCGCCGCGATTCTCTGGAAAGATCGCAAGGCTGCGGAAAAGGCGGCAACGGCATTGCGGATTACCGCCAGCGATTTGAAGGAACTGGGGCTGGTCGATGAGATCATCCCGGAGCCGCTGGGGGGCGCTCATCAAGATCCGGATAACACTTTCATCGCGGTGAAAGACGTTCTGGCCAGACACCTTGCGGAGATTTCGGCGCTGCCAATCGATGATCGGCTGAAGCAAAGGTACGAGAAATTTCGGGCATTCGGCCATTTTGAGGAGAAAGCCGCCTAGCCTCCGTTTCAGAATTCAATCCCCCTTCCGCCTGCGCCAAGCGTGGTTAAAAAAATGCCCGTCCGACAAGCGCCAAGGAGGTAGGGGTGGGGAACCCCGTGAGGAAACGCTACGCCGAACGGACAAGGAAAAAATGCCATGAGCTCCTTAACTTGGCAACTCCATATTTGGTACGAATTAAACTTAGGTGGATTCACGTAATTGTTCGGATGAGGCTCAATTTCTGATTATCTCAGGGCTTCCTTTCAGCTTGCTGACATAGACGTCGCGGGCGAGGTCCAAAAGTTTCAAGACGTCGTGCCATTCTGTCTGGGGAATCCGATCGCGCTGCCGTAAGTCCGCCTCCAAGCGGTCGATCCAAGCCAAGAAGTAGCGGGCGCTTTCCTGTACGCGCTGGGGATGGCCATTGATCCTGATATAGATCGGGTTCGTGTGTGCGGAGTGACTGCGACCGCTCCGGAAACGAACTGGTTTGCCGGCGGCGCGCAGCGCAATCCAACCGCTATCCGGTGGATTAAATTTCGTCGTCAACTCGCCCTTCGTTCGATCGTCTGTCAGTGTGCCCACCCCGACGACTTTGCCGTTGAAAATCAGCTCCAGCTTTTCCAAGGGGTATGCGGAGCGAACACTTCCCATCACCTTGAGTTCAGTTGGTTTGTTGAGTCTGATCTCATCTCCGGCTGATTTGCCAGCAACGGCAAAATTCAACATGGGGCCGTTACTGACAAACGAACGGCCTTTCTTCAAACCGTCCACCCAGCCTTCATAAGTGAAGCCGTCCGGGAGATGCACGTATGCCCGGGCCCACCCCGGCGGCGACATCGTCACGCGATTCAGAAAACAGTCCGTGCCGGCGGAGGCTGGAAGACGAAATCCCGCGTTCAACAGCTTGTACCAATAGTCGAGCGCCTGGTCGTAAACCACTCCCATGAAATCGGCGCAATCCACCAAACCCAAGGCTGCGTCGACGGGCAGACCTTTTGCCGAGTAAGGTTGATCGTAGGCGTCTTCGCGGTTGTTGGTTGGATGAGTATAGCCGCCGGATCCTTTTTGCATGCGGGTGCGCTTGAGGATCTCGGCGCTGGTGGGGATGTCCCACGGAGTGGTCGTATTGCGAAAGCCGGTCATGATCGGTTCCACCAGCTGCTTCAGATGAAACAAGGTCAGGTGCCCCCAGATGGTGCTGCGAAACTCCTCGTTGAACCACAGGACCGTCTCGTCCGTGGAGAGAGGATCGGGGCCGCCACGAAAGAACTCCCGGTCGAAGATCGCATCACTGTCGGAATTGGCCACCACGAGATTCGCGACGTGCAGATCCTGGGCTTCGCAGAAATCGAGCATTGAACGTGGGGTGTTGTACCACTGGCCGTATCCGTAGTTGGCGTGGATATGGTTTTCTCCGGAGTACCAACCTTCCTTTCGCATGTCGACCCAGCGGGTGATCGTGGATTGGAATTCCTGGATTCCGCCTTTTTCGGACAAGGTGATGTTCGTGGAATCCAGGTGATATTCCGGGCCGCGCATCACGCGAATTTCGTAGTCGCCGATCGGCAGAGTCATATCGAGATCTCCACG
>JBMYQZ010000730.1:0-2986 GCA_049601855.1 Limisphaerales bacterium
GGGCAGCACCCGCAGGACCAGATTGGTCGGGCGAGGGCAGGTGAACATGGAACCCTTGCCGGGAATGGGGTGCCGTTTGGTGGCGTAAAGATTGGTGAGGCTATCCGAGCCGATGTAACTGGCGACGGTGTTGTACCATGCCTTCTTGTTGGGGCCGGCATTGATCGGGCTCCGCGGCGTGCCATCGAAAGGGAATTTGTTCTGGTTGTCGTCCGTGTACATCCGGACGGCGAGACCCCATTGGCGGACCTTGTTGACGCAGGAAATCGACTGCGCCTTGCGCTTCGCCTGCCCGAGCACGGGCAGCAGGAGACTGGCAAGAATGGCGATAATGGCGATCACCACCAGCAACTCGAGGATGGTGAAGGCTTGGCCGCAGCGTTTGTTTCTCAGGTGAATCACAACCGTCAAAACAGCTAATCACTCTGAGGTATGGGTGCAAGAATCAATTCTTGCGGGAATGTGCGTCGAGGAGGTGCAAGGGGCGGTGACGGGGCTGACGAAAGTTCCCATTGGCACTCAGCCGGGAGTTCTCCGATCCTTCGCGACGGTCTGAATTGTTGATCTCTCGACGGTCCGGCCCTTCAATCGCCAGATGAAATCACTTCTTTCGCTTGTCATTGCGGGAGCGGCGTTTGCCGTTGCCGCGGCACCGCCCAATATCATCCTCCTGATGGGGGACGATCATGGCTGGGAAGAGACCGGGTACAACGGGCATCCGCACCTGCAGACACCGGTGCTCGATGACATGGTGGCCAAGGGGCTGCGTTTGAATCGATTCTACGCCGCGCATCCTTCCTGTTCGCCGACCCGCGCCAGCGTGCTGACCGGTCGCCATCCGAATCGCGGTGGCACCTTCACGCCGGGTTTCTCCACGCGACCGGAGGAGATCACCGTCGCCCATCGGCTGCGGGAGGCGGGCTATGCCACGGGACATTTTGGCAAGTGGCACGTTGGCCCGGTGAAAAAATCTTCGCCCACCAGTCCCGGTGCCATGGGCTTTGACGAGTGGCTCTCGCACGACAATTTCTTCGAGCTGAATCCCATTCTTTCCCGCAACGGCGGACCGCCGAAACAATACACCGGCGAAAGCAGTGAGATCATCATCGATGACACGATTCTGTTCATCGACAAGGCGATGACCACAAAGAAACCGTTCTTTGCGATAGTTTGGTTCGGCTCGCCGCATGAGCCGTATAGTGGTCTGCCGGACGATCTCGCGCTGTATGACGACCTTCCGGAGAAGTATGCGGAGAAACAGGTCTCGCTTACCTCCAATGAAACGGGCGGTCGTACGAAGCGCCCGCTGCGCGAGGTGTTGCGTGAGCGCTATGCGGAGATCACCGCGATGGATCGCTCGATCGGCAAGTTGCGGAGTTACCTGCAGCGCGTCGGGCTGCGGGACAACACGCTGCTCTGGTATTGCGGCGACAACGGCACACCACCGAGTGGCGAAGCCGAATCCCCTTTGCGCGGGCGGAAGGCCATGATGTACGAGGGTGGCATTCGCGTGCCCGGCGTCATCGAATGGCCGGCGCGGATTCCCCAAGCGCGGGTGTCCGACGTCAACTCGGTGACCAGCGACATGTTGCCGACCCTTTGTGCATTGGCCGGGCAGTCGCTTCCCGAACGTCCCCTTGACGGCATCAATCTCGTGCCCTTGCTCGATGGCAAAATGACCGAGCGGCCCAGTCCGATCTGTTTCTGGAGCTATTCCATTCCGAAGGAGCGGCGGGGCAAATTGAAGCCCTACATCGATCCGGAGTTACAGAAAGGCACCACGCCGTTGGTGAAACTGATGAAGGGCATCCCGACCCGTAATTTCGTCAACTATCACCAACCGCCGATCACGGAGGTGGATTACCACGGCGCGCGTACGATTCTCGACAACCGCTACAAGCTCCACATCACCGGCAAGGGCACGCAGGAATTATACGATCTCACGGCTGATCCGGACGAGTCTGATGATCTGACCAAGACGAAACCAGAAGTGGCACGCCAGCTGGCTGAGCAGATGAGGGAATGGCAGGCGTCGGTTTTGAAGAGCCTCCGCGGAGCTGACTATCAGTAACCCTTCAGCCGCTTGTTGCTGAGCGAGGTGGTGTTGCCCGCGAAGTAGTTCTTGATGGCATTGGCACCGATCGGTACGGCGCCGTAGGCCCACCGGCCTTCCATCAGGTGGTAGCAATACCGCTCGACCTTTCCGGCCTTGCTCTCCGTGTAGACCGTGGCCCATTCCTTGTCGCCCCAAGCCGCGACCCATTCGAACTTCTTGAATCGCAACAGCTTCCAGGTGGGCAGCGGATCGAAGGCGGTGGAGGATTCCGAGAACAGATCGAGCAGGCGGAAGAACATCGTGTTCCAGTCCGTGCGCGGGATTTGCTTTTCGATCTCCGGTTGGCACAAGGCGATCACCAGGCAGCGACAGATGCGGCCCGGCGATGAATCGGCGAAGGAGAAACGCCGCGAAGTCCAATCACCGCAATCGCATTCGTGCTTGTTGAGGTCGACACTCGAAATCCGATCATCTCCGTCCGAGGCCGACACCTGCATCTGCTCGTTGATGGCGGGCAGCTTGAGTTCCATTTCATCGAACTTGGCGAGCTTGGGCACGCCGTCATCCATAATCTGGTCAAGTTGACCCAGGGCGCCGCAGCATTGCAGCTCGATGCCGCGCAGGATGTAGGCCAAGGCCTTGAGCTCGTGCGGATCCAGGCGAGCGTCGGCAAACACCCGCTTCAGCGTCTCGAAGATGACGTTGCCCGGCCAGGTGGTGCGGGCGACCTGATTCTCGTTGAGGAAGTTGCCCATGCTCATCACCTCCTCTTCGGTCACGACACCATCTTCGGTGATCTGCCGAATCCGCCTGAGGGTCTCGAGGTTTGGTTTCATGGGCTGCGAAAAAGGCGGTTCTCCGGCCGCCGACATCAATTCTGCTGTCAACGAAGTGGCATCCTCCGGTCACGTAAGAATACACTGATAATCA
>JBMYQZ010000731.1:0-2978 GCA_049601855.1 Limisphaerales bacterium
TCCTTGCTTAAAGCGGGATTCGCTATGGTTTCTGAACGTTGGCGGACAGCACCGCCCGGCGATCGCGAACGGCCTCACGCAGCGCGTTCCAGGTGAAGGAGAAGTAGTGGAAGCCATCGGCATTGACGCGGTCATTATCCACCTCGCGAACCACCTCCTCCAAGATCTGGTAAAGTTCCTCCTGACGCCGATCCAAGGCGTCAATGCTTTCACATTCAGCGATATTCTGGCGCATCGCCAACAGGCGGAGGTTGTGGCGATCGACACGATCCTTCTGCGCGGAGTCCACGTAGGACTTCAAGGCCAGCAGGCCGGATCCGATGAGAGCTAGGACTGAGAGCACCAATGCGATTGGCTCGGCATTCGCCTGGAGGAAGCTCGGTTTCTCGCGATCGTAGTAACTTTGCGAACCTTCATGAACCGGCATGGCCAAGCCCTTGGCCCGATCCGGCGAGGCAATGTACGCCGCCAGGTTGTTGTCCCTTACGAGTTCCCAACGGTGTTCGAACAGGACCTGCGTGATGTCGCGCACGACGGAGTCATCCAGATTCTGGCGGGCCAGAAGCAGACGGGGAACTGCCACGGTATCCACATCGACCGGTGGTTCCAACGGCACGCGCGAATAGGCGCCTTCGGGAATCGCCCCAGCGTTCAAGACGGGTTGATAGATCCGCAAGGCATCGATACCCCCAATGCGCACGAGGGAAATATTCTCATTCTCCAACGCCACCTGGATTGCGGGATTGGGAACGGCCCGCACCTGGAACACGGCGTCAACCTCGCCGGCCACCAACGCGGTCAGTGCCTCGCCCGACACCATCTCCGTGATGGTCAGGCTGTTCGTCGCGATCTCGAAGTGTTCGAGCAAGGCAATGAACGAGGCATGCTGACCTCCGCCGGCAGGCGGGACGGCAACCCGCTTGCCGCGCACCATGGTGAACGACTTCACCTCCGCCTCCGCTCGCGCCAAGAGCTGGAAGTGATCCTCGAACAGAACGGCAACCATGCGCAATCGGTCGGCCTTTGAACTCGTCTGCAGATCAGCGTTCACATCGGCCTGCACGGTGGCGAAGTCCGCCTGTCCTGATTTCAGTAGTCCAAGGTTTTCGATCGAACCCTTGGTTTCGATCACCTTCAGATTCAGGTCGGGGTGGTAACGTTGCACGACCCTGGCGATCGATTCGCTGAGCGCGAAAGACTCACCGCCCTTGGAACCGGCGGCGATGACGAATGCTTTTTTTCGACCCGATCCATTCCAAACGAAAAGAAAAAGAATTCCACCCAGAACCGCAAGTGCACCGACTGACAGAAGGATTCTTCTGAGTTGGAGATACATGGTTATTCCTCCAGCGATCCCCAAGAGCCACCCAGTGCGCGGATCAGGTGAACGCTGGCGATCTGGCCTTGCGCGGAAGTGTTCTTCTCCCGAGCGGCGGTCTGCAGGCGAACTTGCTCCGCTCCGATATACTCGAGGTAACTGTCGAGCCCACGCTCGTAGCGATCCTTGGCCGCGGTCGCCGCTTCGGTCGCCGCGTCCAGCGCTGCCCGTTGGAGCTTCGCTTCCCGCTCGAAACTACGCAGGTCGAGCAAGGCGTCATCGACTTCGCGAACCGCGGTAAGAAACGCTGAGCGGTAGTTGGCCGCCGCCTCTTGATACGCTGCCTTGGCCTCGGCAACCCTGTTCTTGCGCAGCTTATAGGCGAAGATCGGCACATCGACCTGTGGCCCGACATCGAACAAACCGCTGTCGGCTTCAAACCAGTTCTCGGCCCGCAAACTGGCCACAGCCCCGGAACCGACCAACGTGAGCTTCGGCAGGAAGTCCGCCTTGCTGATCCCGATTTGCTGCGCCGCCGCCCGCAAGGATCGATCGGCCACCATCAAGTCCGGACGGCGCCCCAACAACTCCGACGGAACACCGGCCGGAATCTCCACCGACCCTCCTCCACCCTGCCCTTTCAATTCGGTCAGTTTGGAAGGCATCGTCCCGGTCAGGGTGGCGAGGGAGTGCAGCAATTTGCCCGAATTACGGTGGGCGGCTTCCGTCGCGGCGGCGGAGGTTTGCAGTTCGAGCTTCGCCTTGGCCACGTCGGCCTGCACGCCTTGGCCCAACTCGAGACGCGCACGCTGCACGGCCAAGGCCTCCTCGGCCAATGACTCTGCGCGCAGCAGGAGATTCAATTCCGTCTGCGCGGCGCGATAAGCGAAGTACTGCTCGGCGAGACTGGCTTGGAGCGACAACAGAACATTTCGGTAATTCACCGCCTCGCCTTGTGCCCGCAGCCGATCGCGTTTCACCGTAGCCCGCACCCGCCCCCAGAGATCCACCTCCCAAGTGGCGCTGAGGCCGACGCTGAAGCGGTCGTATTCCAGTTGGTTGATCGGGAAGAGAAGATTGTTCTGCGAGTCTCTTCGGCGCCCGACCTCAGCGTTGGCTCTTCCCGTGGGAAATATGCTTGAACGCGTGATCCCAAGGATCGCAAAGCTTTGATCCACCCGCGCCAGGGCGGCGGCCACATCGGGATTGGCGTCATTCAAACGTCCGATCAATTCCGTGAGCGTGGAGTCGCCAAACACCTTCCACCAATCTTCCGGAACCGCTTCAGAATCCGACGTCGTGTCGTAACGGAAATCTCCGCTCGCTTCGGGAGTCTCTTCATCAGCATCCGGCACCATCCGCTCGGTGACCGTTTGACACGCCGTCCCGACACACAGCAGGCTGAGCAAAAATGGTCTCAAACTCTTCATTCGGACGCTCGCTTGGGTTGAAAGGCGGAGAAGAAAACGCTCAGCACGCAGGGCACCAGGACCAACGTGAAGACCGTGGAAACCAACAGGCCACCGACCACCACCGCACCCAATCCGCGATAGAGTTCCGAACCGGCACCGGGGAGCAAGACGAGCGGAAGCATCCCGCCAACGGAGGTGAGAGAGCTCATCAGGATCGGACGCACGCGCGTGCGCACCGAGGCGATGAT
>JBMYQZ010000732.1:0-2976 GCA_049601855.1 Limisphaerales bacterium
GGCCTCCATCTATGACTGGTTGTGTTGAACGGTTTTCGAACACACCCTAGTTCCTCGACGGGGTGTCCATAGGCAACGCTACGATCGGTGTCGGGCGGCAGGTCAATCCCATCGCTCCACTTCGTCATCATCGCGTTGGCCGAGGCCGTCAACTCCTTGCGGATTTCATCCAGGCTCCTGCGTTCATGACTTGCGAGATCTTCGGCGTGTTCCCGCTCGATCACATGTATGACATGTAATTGAGCCTGGTTTTGGCGGGCAAGACGCGCCGCCTTGATCAGGGCGCTTTTCGAGCGGGTGGAATAATCGACCCCCACGACGATGTTCTTTAATTTGTTCATAATGCAAATCTAGTCCTGGTTCCGGCCAAATTCACGTGGTCATCGATCATTTGATGAACGCATGAAGCATGACTCGAGCGCCTACGGACCAAGCTTCTGTCCGCCTTTCTCTTCGACTTCCTCGGCCTCTTCTTCGGCGTCGAGCGCGTGAAGGTGTTCGGCCTTGAAGAAACGACGGAGGGACTTGCGAATTGGAACCAACGCCGCGATCAGGACGGGGAAGAGCAAACCCAGTTGGCTCGACTTCAGAATCCACAGGACCGCGAGGCACACGACCTGAATCAGCGTGAACTTGTGGATGACCGCGTTCGGGACCTTGCCCATGAAGTGGTGCCCCTTCGGGTAGAGCCGCGGATCCATTGCCCAGAGCTTGAAGCGCTCGAAGAACTCGTTGCCGCCGAGGGAGGCAAAGCCCATGTAGAGGAAGAGGCCGAAGAGCACGGACATCGGAATCATCTTCACAATGGGCAGGAAGAGCAGCGAGACGCCGATCGCGATGTGGATGGTGAGCGGCGAGATGCGGTTCTCTCGCACGGAGGTGATCGCCTCCTTGCGTTCGCCGTTCACCTCGGTGACCTTGTGATCGGCGAGGCTGCGAACATGATTCAGGGAGTGCACCGTCGCGGCGACGATCCAAGGCAGGCCAAACAAGGAGCAGATCAGGATGATCAGGCCGACGATGAAGAGATCCAGGTGGTAGCCGGCCCCCTTCTTCAGCTTGTGATGCTTCGCGTTCACCAGCCGCGTGGTGATGTTCTGGTCCAGGAAGAGCAGGATAACCGCGAGGATCGCCGGCCCGATCGCGGCGAACCAGAGCCAGGTCGGCGCGGAGAAGAGTTCAACCATCCAGGGCCGACCCGTTGTTGTCCCGAAGGTCTCCGGCACCACGGCGTGCTCGCGCGGCACCTCGTGCATCAGGATCGCGATGCCCGTCATGACTGCGATCGCGATTGCGGGACCAAAGTCGGACAGGAAATCACGGATCCGCCAGCGCAGATAGGGCGAGTTGCGGACGCGGTTCAGATTCTTCGCGAGCACGTAGGTCCCCAAGGCGAGCACGAGCCCGAGCAGGGCCTGATCGTGGGCCACCTCGGGATTAGTGAAGCCACCCGCAACGTCCGTCACGGCCTCGACAATGAAGATCACGGCCACCAACGCCGCGAAGATCTCGTCGGTAAAGCGGGTGAAGTAGCCCATCAACGCGCTCGCGTCGGTCACGGCGAGGACCATCAGGAGAACGCCCGACCAGACGCCCACCCACGTGTAGACAGGCAGGAAATCGAGTTTGAGGTTCTGGCAAGTGACGTAAAGGAGCGCCGTGAAGATCGTGATCGGACCCGTGCCGCCGAGGATCGTCAGCGGCTGGCCTGAGAAAAGCGCGAAGATAATGCCGCCGGCCGCCGTTGCGATCATCATCTCGGTCGTGCCGATTTGCCCTTCGGTCAGGAACCCGGTCAGGGCGCCGAAGGCGATCGCATTGGCCAGACAGGCGAAAAAGAGGAAAAGTGTCGACCCGGCCACCTTGGGGTGAAATCCAGAGCTGAAGTCGTTCCCGTAATGCGGCAGCCGACGTCGGAGGTCGTTGATCAACCCTCCTGCAAAACGACCAGTCCGAGCGAGCTCGTCCGTGGGTTGATCGGCCGTCTTTGGATCCTTCGGATCGGAGGAATCTTTCATGTTATTGAATAGTCACAGCTGACGCGACCAGTTGTGGCCGATCTGTTTTTTCGTTCGTTTTTGCTGACTCAGAGGAATCTTACTTCCCCATTTCGGACATCGTAGACGGCGCCGACGATCTGAAAGTCATCGCCACCCGCGAGCTTGTCGATGACCGAACTCTTTTCGCGGATGTCCTTGATGGTCTGGAGGACGTTCAATTCAGTGACCCGAATCGAGAAATCCTCGTTCTTGGAACTGCGATCTTCGGTTTCGCTGGTTTCCTGTTCGACCGCGCGGCCGATTGGACCGGTGACCGAGGCGATGTTGCCAAGTCCAGTGGCTTCGACGGCATCCTTCCCCATCAGATCGATCGTAGCATTCACCGCCCCGCACCGGGTGTGGCCAATGACGATGACGACCTTGGCACCAGCGACACCGCAGCCGTATTCCATACTGCCAAGAGCTTCGGTTGAAACAATATTGCCGGCGACGCGGATACTGAAAATGTCGCCAATTCCAGCATCGAAAATAGCCTCGGGGCCAACGCGCGAATCCATACAGGCGAGGACGACGGCCAAGGGCGCTTGACCACCGGCAGTCGCCGCGACGTCGTCACTGTGTGTCCGAGCCACCATGTCATTATCTCGAAAGCGTTGGTTACCGGCCTTTAGCAGGGTCAGAATGGACTCGGGAGTCGATTCCTTCTGAATATCCTTGGTAACCACTTGGCACGGATCAATTTCGTTCGTTGAACTCATGAGATTTGCTTCAATTGTAGGGTGTCAGAATTCCGTAAGACGCGGCGAAGTCTATATCCAAAGGACTCGATTTCAAAGTGCCGTCCCGGTTTTGGTAAAAATACTCAGAACGGCAGGGGAACCAGAACAGGAGATGACTAGAAACTCAGGCGATTGACCACCCGAAAGCCGCAGATCTTCGCCCGAGTCTTTCTCGGCGCGATAGCAGCGAAAACGAT
>JBMYQZ010000733.1:0-2964 GCA_049601855.1 Limisphaerales bacterium
TTTGCCGCGGAATATCCGGAGGCCAATCGCAAGAAGGTCATGGCGGCCCTGAATCGTGAGGACGTGAAGTTCGTTGGCGGCCGGTTCATCAATTGGTTCACCACGATGTGGTATGACGGCGACACGAAGGCGCTGAATCTCTTCCTCGACGACCTGGCTCACATCCCCGGTGTGGTGCTACATGTTTCGTTCGGGAAATCGGTCCATCCCGGTGCGTGGTCGGTGCATCACGAGGCGCACGACAACCGCTTTCATATCAAGGTGAACCTCGATTCGAAGATCAAGCTCGCCGAACTCTACATCCCGGAAATCCGCGGAATCGATCCGATCGAGACGCGGGACAACATGACGAAGCTTGGTCCCGAGGAGTTCGATGACAAACCAGGCCGCGGTTGGCGGGCGTTCTCGGACAAACGCCTGTTCGCGGATGCGGCACAAGTGATTGACCGGTATTTGAGCGGTCACGGCGGATTGACTGAGGAACGCCTCGCGAGTCTGCATTTTCACGCCGCACAGAACCACGCCTGGCACGGGACGAATGCCGCAATGAAGAAGGCGTTTAAGCACCTGGAGCAAGCGCGACTGAAGACCGAGGAAGGCAAGACGGGCAACTGGAACAGTTACGTCGATGCCACGGAGGCATTTTTGAAGAAGGATCTTGTGGCTCTCAAGAACGCGCGGGCGCAATTGGCCAAGACGCCGGTGAAGGATGGCAAGATCCCCAACCTCGCCACCGTTGATCGGCTGATCCAGATGTTTGATGACAATTACCGCCAAGCCTACTTCAACGGCTTGGAGTTGTTTGTGAATTAATTTGAAATCCCTCCGTGGGTTTCGCGGGTGGGCATCGTATTCCAGAGTGAATATGAAAGCTCGCACAATCACCCTCTTTCTCGCAGCAGCAGTTACCACGGCCGGTCTCGACCTGCCCGCGCAAAGCAACCCGCGGCAGTCCAGGCCGGCCGTCAGTGTTTCCGCCGGCTCGGTCACCCCAGCCGTCACCAAGATGAGCCTGGTGGAATTACCGGAAGGTTCGCTGAAGGATGCGGTGAGGAACCTGAAATCCCGATTGGAAACGGAAAAGCTCCTTCCGATGAACATCATCTACAGCCGTGGCGCGGAGAACCTGGAGATTCCGGACCTGACGCTGCGCAATGTCACCGGATCGGACGCGCTGCGTTTGATCTGCACGGCGGCCGATTGCGAAATGGAACCAATCTTCAGCGAAACGGACACACCCCAAGGTCGTGTGTCCGAATACGTCATCGGCTACCGCATCAATCCGCGGGTGCCAAACGTGAATCCGTATCGCAGTCGTTCCATGACCTCGGCCCCGACCATTCGCGCGAACCCGACCAGTTCCACTACCTTCACCCGTTCCGCGCGGACGGTGGCGCCCGCCAAGTCTTTGCTCTTCGGAAACACCTCCGCTTCGAAATCGACCACGTCGGGCGCAGTAAAGACCTCCGGTGGGGGCACGCGACTGGTCAGCTATGGCCAGGCGAAGCCCGTCTTGCTCACCCGCGTTTACGCGTTGGGACGCATCACTACCCGCGCCAAGTTTCCGGAAGTTGAGAAGACCCTCCTGGCCACGTTGCAGGTCGCCGGTCACAAACCGTCAGACGCCACCCTCGCCCTGCATGAAACCACCAACGTGTTGGTCGTGCGCGCACCGAACGACATCCAAGATCTCGTCAGTGAATTGCTGGAATCACTGGCCAAGAACTCCGCCGACGCCGACACCGGCGAAGTCGCCAACCTTGAGCGCAAACTCAAGGCGATTCTGATCGAGATGGAAAACGTCAAGCGGGACACCGAGATGCGCATGCAGGAAGCCGAGATGCGTCGTCGCGAAGCAGAGGACGAATTGACGGAGGTGTCTCGGAAGTTGCGCGAGGTGCAAAAGTCGCGAGAATCCAAGAAGTGATCGCGGGCCAAACAGCTGAACTTGCTCACCTGCCAGAAGGCATGGTGGAAGCCCGACTCCAACTCAGTCTCGCGAAGCGCCCGGTCACCGGGTGCTTCAGCTTTGCGGATGTCCCCCAACTGACGCGCGCGTTGCGGGATGGAAACGAAGAGGCGTTTCGCTGGGTGCACGGAGAATGGAACTCACGTCTGTTTCGCTACTCCTTTGCCTTGGCCGCGGGCGATGAGGTGGTGGCGGGGGAGATCACGCAGGCCGCTTACCTGCGCCTTTTTCGTCATATCCGGGAATTGCCGAATGAAAATGCCCTCTGGAATTGGCTCGCCCGCGCCGCGCGCAGTGCGGCGTCTGATCTGCGCAAGACGCGCGGACGCTACCAAGGCGCCCTCTCGCGATTCGCCGATTGGTGGGCCTCCTTCATCGCCCCGTCCGAACCCGATGTGCTTGATCACGAGAAGGTTCTGACCGCGGCCTTGGACACCGCGCTCGCGAAACTCGATGAGGCCGATCGCGAACTGCTGAACGGCCGGTATTTCCAACAGCGGCCGCTCGCTGAAATGGCCAAGGAGCAACAGACGACTGCTCGCGCCATCGAGGGTCGTTTGGCACGCCTTCGCACGCGGCTACGCGCCGCAATTCAGACGGAACTCAAACGAACGGAATCCCCATCATGAAACCCGGAGACAACCACGAACTGCTCGATACGATCTTGGAGGACGCTGAAGGCCGAGCTCCCTCCGCTGACCAGGTGCTGGCCGAGATCCGCAGCGAAAAAAGCGGCCGCGCCAATCGCCGGATGATTGGCGGCACGATGGTGTCGGCCTTGCTGGTGGCGTTGTTTATTACGCAGAGCGGAGTGCAATCGCCGCGGCCGGACACTCCGGTGATTCATGCCAGCACCAATGTGGCTCCTCCGGCTCCCGCAGAACCGATCGGGTCGGCCCGATCTGACGCCGCCCCCGAATTCGAGTGGAAAATTGCCCGTGTCGACGACCAACAACTCCTCGACCTGCTCGTCGACACCCCGGTGGCGCTCTCGC
>JBMYQZ010000734.1:0-2713 GCA_049601855.1 Limisphaerales bacterium
GTCGATCCTGACTCGGGCGAACGCTGGCTGCTCGATTGCACCCCGTCCTTCCCCGATCAACTGCGCCTTTTGGACAAGCTGGCCAAGCCCCGCGGGAATCCCGGAATCAACGGCGTGTTTCTTACCCACGCCCACATCGGCCACTATGCCGGGTTGATTCATCTTGGACGCGAGGTGATCGGCAGCCAAGGCGTCCCGGTGTACGCCATGCCTCGGATGAAGCAGTTTCTGGCACGCAATGGGCCATGGAGCCAATTGGTCCGGCTTAACAACATTGACCTGCACCCCGTTCAAGCCGACCGGGCTGTCCCGTTGAACAAACGCATCAGCATCACGCCGTTTCTCGTTCCTCATCGGGACGAATTCTCCGAGACCGTCGGTTTCAAAATCGAAGGTCCAAATAGCTCCGCCCTCTTCATCCCGGACATCGACAAATGGGAACGCTGGTCCCGTGACATCGAGTCAATGGTCAAGCAGGTCGACGTCGCTTACCTCGATGGAACGTTTTTTGCCGACGGCGAACTTCCCAATCGAAGCATGTCCGAAATCCCGCATCCCTTCATCGTCGAGAGCATGAAACGGCTGGCGAAGCTCCCGGCCCAGGAACGAAGCAAGATTCGATTCATCCACCTTAATCACACCAATCCTGCAATGAATCCACAGAGCAAGGCACGCAAGAGGATCCAAGCCACCGGCATGAAGGTGGCTGAACAGGGCGGCCGCTTCGAACTGTAGGAAGCAGACCGGGTCTTGCAACTCCCGGTGATTCGAAACAGAATATTCGCATGGACGATGAGACGGAAGATGGGCAACCGAACACCATCCCGGTGCCGGAGGTCTTCTGGTCTTTTGAGACGGAAGCCCCGCTCCGGACCTGCCTGGTCTGCTCCAAGAACCTGATCGATTCCGGCGAGCAATACCTGATCGAGAAGGCGTTTTCGAAACGCGAGGTCATGTTCGAATACGCCTTATGCCTCCCCTGCCACACCTGTCTCGCGAAGGAGCTTTCGGAAAATTCGATGAAGCTGATTACGAATTACTTCGAGGAGCACGTGCTACCGGAACAGCGGCGCGCACGAATCTCCGCCGCCTTCGACGGCACGGTGCAACCATGGTTGAGCCATTGCCTGGTCACCCACAAACCGATCCGAGAAGATGACGAGTATCAGATCCACGGAATGTGCTTCGGCAACGAACTCGTTCTGGATGAAATGCCCCACGCCATTTCCGGAGAAGCGCTCGACGCCATCATGAATCTGCTGTCGAACCAGACCAAGGGTTTCATCAACGACTTCACCGGCAAGCACTTCGGTGTCCCCACGGGGGCGGACCTGCCAAAGTTCCTACCGCTCTGACACGCGACCAACTCAAGGGCCGACAAGCGAGTCTGGGTATTTCTGGGCGTAATAGGAATCCTCCAGCGGCACCCTGCCGTCGTCGGTCAGCACCCGTGGCGTTTCGTCAAGAACCACCACCGTTCCCTGAGGCAACAGGAACAACTCCGTCATCTCTGATCGCAGACACGAAAGTTCCCACAAGCTGCGCAGTTCCAAGTTCGCAGAGTCATTTACCTCCAGATCCGAATCCTCCGCGCCGATATACCAGCCCGACGTCGTTCCTTCCTCTGCATCGGTTCGATTCATGAACCACTGTTCACAAGACTCCAGGTCCTTGATGACGATGGCAGATTGCAGGGCGTGGCACCAACCGCACTCCAACTCGAAACTGTCCGCCACATAACGCTGTTGGAGAACGAGATTCAGCGCTGCCGAACAATCATCGCCAAACTCCATCGGTGTTCGGCCGGTTTCCGGCGCGGTAACACGCAGACTGTTTTCGTCACCCGCCACCTGGAACCAGACCCAGGAGAACTGAACGGTCTCACCTGGCTTGAACTCGACCCCGGATTCGACAGCTTCGCGCAGGAAGGAGGCAAAGCCTTCGAGCGCCGGTGGCAGGGCGGTGGGGGCCGTGATATTCGGAACGACACTCATTCCTTTTTCTTCCGCGACTGCAATTCGTAGTACGGCCCTTCCGCACAGATCTCAGCGTGGAGTTCAATGAACCGCTGGCGCATGGAGCTGTACAGTTCCGGCTCGGTTATCGACAACTCGGTGGTTTCCGAAGGATCGTTTTTCAGATTGTAGAGTGTGAAGTTGCCGAGTCCGGATTTCTTGATGAAGTCCATGATGCTGACGCCCGGCGGCGTTCGAGTGTCCCGGATTGAGACCTCCGGCTGCGGGAGCATGTTGGCGAGCATCTTGTAATCGCCGATACGCATGCTGACCTCCTTCGCCCCGCGCGCATGCCAGAGCCACCACAACATCGGGGTATCGCGATTGACCTTCTTCCCGGAGGCCACGGCCGGGAAGACATTAATGCCGTCGAGCTTGTTCGGATACTTGGGCTTCGCGCCGACGACGGCAGCGATGGTGGGGAGGAAATCGGTTCCATTCACCGGCTCCGACGAGATCGTTTGAGGAACGATTCGGCCCGGCCATTTGAGGATACCGGGAACCCGATAACCGCCTTCGTGCATATGGCCCTTGGCGCCGCGGAGTTTTCCTGGAGTGCCAAAGGAGGTGGCAGGGCGATGTTCGGGACCGTTGTCACTGGTGAAGATGACGAGGGTGTCTTTTTCGAGCCCTTCCCGCTTCAAATACTTCAACAACCGCCCGATATGATAATCCAGCATCGTGACGCAGCCGTAGTA
>JBMYQZ010000734.1:2723-2957 GCA_049601855.1 Limisphaerales bacterium
CTGATACGGCTGCTTGAATTCCTCCGCGGCGACCACCGGCGTATGGGGTTCGCTGAACCAAAGCATCGTCATGAATGGCTTGGACTTGTCGCGCTTCCCGATGAAATCCATCGCCTCGTCCACAACGATCTCGGACATCCACCCGTTCAGTTTGTCCAGCTTCTCGCCGTTGCGATAGAACCCAGCGGGGTTTTGCCCAAAGTTTTTCGGATTCGCGAGCCAATGATCGAAACC
>JBMYQZ010000735.1:0-2956 GCA_049601855.1 Limisphaerales bacterium
GACACGGCCCTCTCAAGGCTGAAAGATGGGTTCGATTCCCATACGGGCTACCAGTTCTCTATGCGCCCTTTCCAGATCATCTTCAATCCCACCAGTGCCGCCGAACTCGCGAAGATGCCGAAAGAGTTGCAGCTGCAAATCATGGGAGAGTTTCAAGGCATTCCCAAGGAAGTGATGAGCACGGAAATGGAGAAGTTTGGTAAACTCGAAAGAGAGGGGCACATTCTTCACCGATTTCGAATTGGTGACTACCGGATCTATTTCGAGAAACACGAACTTGGGGTCGTGGTGCATCGGATCCTCAGCCGACACACGCTGAAAGATTTCCTGTTTCGTTCCAGTCTGCCGATCGGAGAGGATGAATTGCTGCAGGACAACCCGAAGTTCTGGGAATTGATCGAGGCAGCGAAGTCACCAGCACCGGCGGACTGAGTTCACAATTCTTCGCCAAGGTCGACGTTCCAATACGCCACGTCGATGAAGTGCTTCCAGCTGTCGTGGCAGCGTATTCCCACCTTGATCTCTACAAACGGCCGCCACTTGGGTTTCACCGGCTTTCGGATCAAACGCATCTTTGCCTGCTCGGGCGTAAGGTTGGCCTTCCGCGTGTTGCACGGGATACAGGAGCAGACGATATTTTCCCAGGATGTCGCACCACCCTGATGACGTGGCATAACATGATCCAAGTTGAGGTCCTTCCTCTCAAATACCCGGCCGCAGTACTGGCACGTGTTCTTGTCTCGTTCGAAGATGTTGTGGCGAGTGAATTTCACATCTTTGCGCGGCAGCTTGTCGAAGACGGCCAGCACAATGACGCGGGGAATACGGATCTTCAGACTGATCGTCCGGATCGTTTCCGGATGCGCTTCCTCCTCGGAGAGATCGGACCACTCAGAAAAGTTGAACGTGTTGAAGGCGCCATCCTGATCGCCCAAGACGACTTGGGCCTGGCCTTGGACGAGGAGACAGAGAGCCCGCCGGACAGTGCAGACGTTTACCGCCTGCCAAAGCCGATTGAGGACCAATACGGGCTCATTGAGAAGTGCCACCATTGCGGGTGAAATCTTGGCGAAGCTATCATTCGTGTATTGGGGGGTCAATTATGGGTTCGATCATCGGATGGTGACGTTGATGACTGGACACCAAGAGGCCACTTCGTAACCTCCCGCGTGCATCTGGCCCACCTCAGACTTCGTGACTTTCGCAACTACGCACGTTGCGACGTCGACTTTGGTCCGGGCTTTCACGTGTTGTTGGGTGATAACGGCCAGGGTAAGACGAATATCTTGGAAGCCATCTACCTCCTCGCCACCTTGCGTTCGTTTCGAGGTGTCGGTGGCGCCCAGATGATTCGTCATGGTCAGAAGGGTTACTTTATCGGCGCCAACGTCGTCGCTGATGCGGAACAGGAAGTGAGAGTTTACTGGTCTTCGTCGGAGAGGAAAATCAGCCGGAACGCGGCACCGATCAAGAGGCTCACTGACTATCTCGGTACGTTGAGAGCAGTGGTCTTCTGCACGGAAGATCTGCAACTTGTCAAGGGAACGGCCCGCATGCGGCGGCGCTTCGTGGATCTGTTGCTCAGTCAGAGTCAGCCGGACTATCTGGCCACATTGCAGCGCTACACCCGTGCGGTGAAATCGCGCAACGCCGTTCTCAAGCAGAGACACGTGGATGATGCTCTGCTGAACAGCTTCACGCATGAAGTGCTGGAGCTTGGCAACCAACTGATCACCGCCCGCAAACAGCTGATTCCCAAGATCTCACCCTTGGCGCGACTCGCATATCGTCGCATTTCCAACGATGCCGAAGAACTTCGGATCGAGTACAAACCGAGTGTGAAGAACGACTTTACGGTCGAACTCAATCAGTCCCGAGATCGAGAACGAAAGTACCGCTCCACGATCGTTGGTCCGCACCGGGACGACGTTGGTCTGTTGTTGAATGACCGACTTGCCGCTCAGTTTGGCAGCGAAGGGCAGAAGCGTTCTCTCGCCGTCGCGCTAAAGATCGCTCAGGCTGAATTTCTCACCGGTATTCTCGGCTTTCCCCCGGTTCTTCTGATCGACGACGTCATGGGCGAACTCGATGTCAATCGTCGCAGTGGACTGGTTCCCCTCCTTGAGCGCAGCGGTCATTCCCAAGGCCAGGTGTTCATGACCTGCACGGAGGAAAACTGGCCCCGCGAATTGAGCCGGGACCTGCAGAAGTGGACGGTGACGCACGGCTCTCTGGCCCGTGCCTAGGCCGGGTTTCTTGATACTTGCGCCTCCCGTGACGCCCCCTTAGCGTCGGAGTCAGTTCCCGAAGCATTGCTGTCATGAAAACTCTTCGCCTTTTGCTCTTCGCCGCCCTTGCTCTCCCATTTGGCGTCACCGCTGAAAGCCTCCTTTCGCAAGCCAAATCGAACGGTCCCAATCGCGGCATAGTCGCGGTGGTTGATGATGGTTCGACCAACCCAAAAGAGATTGCCGGGTTGGTCGAGGGCACGGAACTTACGGTCTACGTTCAATGCAGGAGTCGAAGCCGGGCGACGAAGCTTCGGGCCGCCATCAAGGGCGTTTCGAGTGGCCGTTTGATCGTTGATCACGGAAGCGATCGCATCGAATTGGCCGACAATCTGGCCGACTTGGTCATCGCTAATGCTGGCACTGTGAAAGATGCCGAAGCTTTACGCATCCTTCGTCCGCATGGGAAAGCCCTCGTGGGCGAACGTCGCTTGGTGAAGCCGGAGACCAAGGGTGCGGACAACTGGTCGCATCCGTATCATGGTCCGGACAACAATCCGAATTCCGACGACAAACTGGTGCGCGGTGATTTTCGCACGCAGTTCATTGGCTACCCGATGTTCAGTCCGATGCCCCAGCAGACCGTCTCAGCTGGCGGCGTCTTGTTCAAAGCCTTCGGTCACATCGCGCACAAGCAGAACCAGAACGCTGTGCTCAACACCTTGATG
>JBMYQZ010000736.1:0-2950 GCA_049601855.1 Limisphaerales bacterium
ATGTCGGCCCAGGCGAGGGCGTGGCCTTGGGAGAATTTCTTGTCGATGAGATGCTGACGCCAGGTGCTGCTGCCATCGGGTTGCGGCGCGAGTTGTTCGTGCCAATAGAGACCGTAGCTGTGGCCGTCGGACCAGATGAAGTCGTTACGGCCGTCTTGATTCAGGTCCACGATGAGGATCGGGCAACTGGCGTGCGGCAGATCAAAGTCGTGGTGATACTTCCAAGGACCGGAGTAAGGCCCGGCTGCCGGCTGCTCGTACCAGCCGTGTTGATAAATCATGTCCTGTTTACCGTCGCCGTTGAGGTCGCCGAAGCCGAGTCCGTGACCGTTGCTCTTCGCGTTGCCGATTTCGGAGACGAGGTGTTTCTTAGTTGTGATCTTTCCATCCTTGCCGCGGACGAGGCGGAAGATCTGCATGGGGTTCTTCTTGTTCCAGGAGTTCTCGATGAACTCAGGCGTTCCGTCGCCATCGATGTCATGGAGAAAGGTAGCTTCGTTGTGGGCGGTGCCGGTGTCGACGAGTTGGTGAACCTTCCAAAGCTCCTTTCCGTAGTTGCCGGCTCCCGGATTCTCAAACCAATCCACGTTCTTCAACGTGAACGCGCCGGCGAGGACATCGAGATCGCCGTCCCCGTCCATGTCGTAGAGGTGCTCGGAGTTGTTCTGCATGTAGTCCGCACCGAAAGGCAGGATCTTGCGCAGCGGCCGCTGCTTGAAGTCGGGAGCCTGGTACCAGAATTCACCGGAGGTCACATCGACCTTGCCGTCGCCGTTGATGTCACCGACCGCGAGGCCTTCGTTGTTGTCCTTGTGCAACTGCTGCACGCGCCACTTCAACTGCGGAGCCGGCTTGCCCTTGCGCTTGGGGGCAGCATCGGCGGTGAAAGCGAAGGCGAGGAGGAACAGGATAATCGGTGTGTGTTTCATGCGACTGCAATATCGCTGCCGTATCGGTCGCAATTTGACGAACTTTTTCGGGGCATCCTTTTTCTGACCGCGGATTAAGCGGATGGCACGGATAAGAAAAAACAGCCGAGCATTGCTCGGCTGAAGATCCGCGAAATCCGTGTAATCCGCGGTGCGATTCTATTTCGCTTTGGAGATCTTCACCTGCTTGGTCTGAAGATCTCCGGTGGAATGGGCGACGCCAATCTTTTTGATTCCTTCGCTGAAGCGGGCGCTGGTTGTGTTGAACTCCTTGCCGTCGATGATGACGATTGCCTTGTCGCCGGTGATGCTCACGCTGATTTGATGCCATTCGCCGGGAGTTGCGTGGTGATTGTTGCGGACGACCTTGGCCTTCTTCTTTTTTGGGGTGCTGCCGTCATAGGTGATCAGGGTCAGGTGGTTGTGTCGGCCTTTGGTGCCGGGACCTCCGTTCACATAGACCTTCAGCAGATGAGTGGCTTTTCCCTGCTTGGGGGCATCGAAGATGAACGCGACGGATTGTTCCTCCTCCACTTTCCACGATGCGGAGAAGGTGCCCTCGCGAAACGGAACCTGGTAATAGGTGATCGGTCCATGCCCGGTTGAATCCTCTTTGCCGGACACCACGCGAATCTTGCCCGACTGCTTCAGAACGCCGCGCAGCAGTGTTGTTTGTTCGGCGCCGGGTGTGATCTCCGCGGCAAGACCCATGTGAGGAGTGATAGCGAGGGCGAGGGCGAATAGGATGAGTTGTTTCATGTGATCGAAATATTGCTGCCGTGTTGACCGCAATCAGTGGTTGGGGCTCCTCGCTCAGACCAGGAACTCCTTGATCGGACCCTTCTGATCGATTCCATGCTGGTTCAGCTCAAGATCGAACTGACCGTAGTGTTCGATGGGATTGCCATGATTGTTCAGGTGCGTGGTGTACCAGTTGCCGAGCGTCTTGTGACCCGGTTGCCCATAACCGGGCAGCCTCACGTAGTTGCCAAGAAAGTTCATCCTGGTGTTCTTGCCGGCCAGCATGAGGATCGGTTGTTCGCTGCCGTTGCTGTGATGGGCTTCGCCGTTTTCCGCCTGATAAACAATCACCGTATTGTCAAACATCGTACCGCCCCCCTCTGCTGTGCTTTTCAGGCCGTTGGCGATGGTGTCAATGAGTCGCATGTGGTGCCGGCGAATCCAGCTTCTCACAACCAATTCGGGCTCGCCGTTAAGTCCTTTTTTATGGCCAAGGGAGTGCAGGTTGATACGGCCATCCCCCAACTCCGGAAGGCCATTGTACGGAGTCCCCAGGGTATCCAGCGAAAACAGCGCCGAGTTCGTCAGGCCGGCCTGTAGAGCAGCCAGAACAATTTCTGCAAAAGCCTGCTGCCTGACAGCGGTCGTTGCGCCTTCGGAGAAGCTCTCTTCGCCAAGGCTGGGCAGGTATTTGGTTATTTGAGGCGATAAGTCTTCAAGCTGCCTGTCACGGTGTTGGATCTGTTCGACCGTCGCCTGGTAGCTGGTCATTTTGATTCGCTCGATGCCGCGGACATCATTGTAATTTGCCAAAGCCAGGTCATTAAGATAGCCAAGAAGATAACCTTCCGCATCGAGACTTTTCTGGCTGCCTCCCAGCGCCGTCTTGAAAAGTTCGTTATAAGCGGTTTTCGGATCGGCATAGGCATAGTTGCGTTTCATTTTGCCGATCGCGGCTCTGCCCGCGACAATTCCTCGATTGCGTCCCGCGGTCTGAACTTCCACATGCCCAAAGGGTGAGGAATAGAGCCTTCCCAGTTCGACATCCGCCGTAGCCCATTTGATCGAACTCAAGTTCTTGTTCGCCTTGAACATGCCCAGGCACGACTGTCTGCCGTCGTGACTGCAAGCCATGCCCTTGGCGGACAAGCCCTGGACAATGGCCATGTCTTTCTTGTGCTTCTCGAGCACGGACATCCACTCGGGAAGCTCGTGGTTCTTCAGGTCGACCTGCATCGGCTTCTTATCCCGGTCCAGTGCGCGGTCCCGGTCATTGAGAG
>JBMYQZ010000737.1:0-2946 GCA_049601855.1 Limisphaerales bacterium
GCGCTCCATCTCGACCGGACGGCGGACAATCGCGGATAGCTCGGCCCGGCGTTCCCGCTTTCGGGCTTCGCTCATCTTACTGCGTTTGCTGAGTTGACGAAGGTTCTCGCCGGCCTCTTTCGCTGCCGTAGAGGCCTTGATGTGGTCCTCGCTCCTTCGGACCCGTTCGGTGACGGATTGGCGGATGATGCCGAGATTCGAGGCGGCCCGGCTGGCGTTCTGTTGGGCCTGAGTCAAACCGGAGGCCTTCGTGTGCTTGGTGATGGCTGCGCTGCGGGCATTGGCCAAGGCTAGCGCGGCCCTTCGATGCGCGGTCTGGGCATCACGGAGTGTGCTCTTGGCCGTGTTGAGATTCTTCGTTGCCTGGGTCTTGTTCGGTTGCTTGTTGTTCTTCTTTTGCGCTGCATCGGTAGTCGAGCAGAGCAAGGTGGCGATCATGATCAGCAAGAGCCGTTTCATTACCGTCTTCTGTAAGGGGGATAGGTATTCAGAACGACAAAAAAATACGCCCGGGAGAACCCGGGCGTCGCGAAGTCTCTGGGTGTGGATTACCAGGGGCTGATGACCACGTGGCCGGAGCCCCAATTGATATTGCCGCCGGTGGCGCGACGGAGGCTGCCTCGAAGAGATTCGTGGTGCGCAAGGCCGACATTCACGAATTCGCCTTGGCTGACGACCTGCGTGACGCTGGCATCAGCGTGAACCACGTTGCCGGCTTCGCCGCCGTGAACCTGAAATCGTTTGTCGTTGCTTTGACCGACGACGAACCCCCAGTTCTGGGAGTTGGCATTGCGGTTACCGAGGGCGCTGCCCTGCATGCCGGAATTGGCATCGTGGTATTGCGTGTCCGCGTTGTGCCAACTTCGCATCGGTCCACCCGGGATAGGGTCAAAGTTCGGATATCCAGAAACTGTGCGGCGGGAGCCGTACCCAACATTGTAATCCCAGGAGAAGAATGCGCCGGGCGCAGTTCCGAGTTCCCAACCCCGGGCGGCCTGTCCGACCGTCGTGCGTATAATGCTGTAGGAAATGGAGCCGTCGTAGCCGGGAGTTTTGCCGTAGGCGTTCTTCTGCGATCGTTCGATCGGCGCGTTGCCATTTTTCTGCGCAGTCGTATTCCAGAAGCCAACGGTCGAGGTGGACCAGTCAGAGGCAATCGAGTTCTTCTTCAGCTTATTGCCGGGACAGTGAAGGATCTTCGGGCTGCCGAGTTCATTGGAAACAACACCGAACCAGGTCCACGCTCGCGCCATGCGGCTGTTTGGTCCCCAACCCGCACCGTTTTGGCCAAAGGTCACGCCACCCCCGGAACCGGTCCAGTTGCCCATCTGATAGTTCGCAGCTGTGTTGGCTGGGTCGCGGAAAGTGAGGGCGTAGCGACGAAACAGTTCCCACGGATACTTGTCGTTGTTACCCGAGGCGTAGACGGCGTAGGCAGTGCCGATCTGTTTCATGTTGCTGACGCATTTGATTTTGTTCGCCTTAGCCTTGGCTTTGGCCAAGGCCGGCAGAAGCATGCTGGCGAGGATCGCGATGATGGCGATGACCACCAACAGTTCGATAAGTGTAAATGCTCGGAGTTTTCTGTAACGGTTTGATTTCATTCGTTGGTCACCCTAGAGCCTGTACGGACTGAATGCAATACTTTAGTATTATTTGGACCTGCAATGACCTGATATAGAAATCTACTGGCCAAATGCTCAATTGGTTCTGATTCAGACCTTTTCCGGAATCACGAATGGATTTCGATAGTCCCGCGCCAGCAATGCGTTGGCAGCCCGATCGTTCTTGATGCCTTGAGTCGCCGGATCGATATCAAGGGTGCGTCCCAAGCGATAGGAGATGTTGGCGTAGTGGATCAAGGCGCAGGTTAAGTGGCCCTCAGTGATGTCGCCTTCCAGCTTGGATCGGTCGTTAGCACGAATGGCCTCGACGAAATTCGACCACATATCACCGCCGCCGTCACCGGAGGGGCCGGGTACGCGATCTCTGCCCATGAAGGTCTTCCAGTTGCCGTTGCCGCCAATTGTCATGTAGCCCTCCGAGCCATAGAAAATGTTGCCGATGTTGTGGCCCGGTGCCTGGCCGAGATCACCCTCGTAATTGGTCATCCAATGACGAACCTCGAATTGCAGAAGCTTCTTCTTGTCACCGCCGCCGTCTGGATTTGGAAACTCGTAGAGCGCTGATTGGGTATTGGGCGTTTCCTGGTTATCGTCGAACATGAAATGGCCGCCCATGGCGGAGACTTTGGTGGGCAGATCCACTCCCAGCCCCCAGCGCGCGATGTCCATCTGGTGGGCTCCTTGGTTGCCAAGGTCGCCGTTGCCGTAGTCCCAATGCCAATGCCAGTTGTAATGGAAACGGTTGTCAGTGAAGGCACGCTCCGGGGCGGGGTGGCTTCGAGCTTCCGCCCGATGGATTTGCGCCATTTGTAGCAAAGTCCCTTGGCCATGTAGACCTCGCCCAATCCGCCGCCGTGAAGGAATTCAACGGCTGATTGGAATCCTGTGAAACAACGACGTTCGGCATGGTGCTGGATCAGCTTGCCGTAGCGCTTGGAGGCCTTGATGAGTTGCTGGCCTTCGTAAACGTTGTGCGTGCCGGGTTTCTCAAGGGTGGCGTGTTTGCCCGCCTGGACGGCCCAGTAGCCGGCGAGTGCGTGCCAATGATTCGGGGTGGCCACGCTGACCGCATCGATGTTCTTATCCTCCAACATCCGTCGCAGATCCTCGTGGGTATCCGGCTTCTTGAGTTTCATGTTCTCCATGTCGGCGACCCGACGCCGGATGATGGTTTCATCCACGTCGCAGATCGCGGCGACTTCGACATTGTCGAGTTTGGCGTAACCGCGGACGTGGCCAAATCCCATGCCTCGCACGCCTATGACGCCAACGCGCACACGATCATTCGCGCCGGGCACGGAGGCGTAACTGCGAGCGGACA
>JBMYQZ010000738.1:0-2943 GCA_049601855.1 Limisphaerales bacterium
TAGAATCTTCGGCGCGCTGTCCGGATGGAATTTCTTGGCATTGTCCAACAGCTCCGAAAGCACCACGTCCATCGCCAGGGAACTAATGCGGAAGCTCAGGTCCGACAATTCGTCGGCCACCTCGATCTGGGTCTCCGCCAATTCGATTCGATGAACGACGGCTTCCGCTTTTCCCTCCAACTCGGCTCCGTCAAGCTGATCGCCTTCCTGCGAAATCTTCGACGCATCCAGATAACGCAAGACTTCGGTGACCTGGGATTCCAGACGTACGGCGCTCTCCATGGCATCCCCAGCAATCGACGCATCGTCCGGTGTCAACTCGGCTGCTTCCGTCAACACCGACAGGCTTCCGATCAGGCCGTTGAGCGGCGTCCGCATTTTGTGAGAAAGCATGCGATGGAAGTTCCACATGTCCCGCTTCTGTTGCATCAATCCGGTGACGTCCTGCAGGCGCACCAGCCAGTCTCCGCCACCGGTTGCCGGGAGTCGAAAAGCCAGTGCCCGCAACCACATGGTCGGACCTTTGGCCGTCTGGGGTCGCACCAGGTAACGCAGGTGGGTTTCATCCGGTTGCGCCGAACCGATCCAGGAGCCCCAGGCTTCCGGAGGTCGTCTGATGAATTTCTTCTCGCTCAGCTCGTTGAAGTTGCGCCCGACAATTTCCCCGTCCCGCTGCAGCAACTGACGCGCCTTGCTGTTCGAATACGCGATGGTGTTGTCATCCCGCAACAGCAACAACGCATCGCTGGCAAAATCGGCAATCTTCTCAAATTTCTCCCGTTCCGCCTTCAAGCGCCGATATCGATTGAGGCGGGTCACCGTCTTCACACGGGCCTTGAGATCAAGACTGTCCACCGGTTTGGTGAGGAAATCATCGGCGCCGGCTTCGATGCCTTTCAGGCGGGAATCCCGATCGTCCAGGGCCGTGATCATGATAACGGGGATTTCCGCGAGATCCGGATCCGCACGAATCGTCTCACAAACCTCATAGCCGTTGATGTCCGGCATCATGACATCGAGGAGAACCAGGTCGGGCTTGTGATCCAGTGTCTGCAGCAAAGCCTCCTGGCCATTCATAGCCACAACCAGGTGATATCCTTCCCGCTTCAGGATGGCTTCCAGCAAATCACAGTTTCGTGGTTCATCGTCGACGATCAGAATGGTGGCAGCGACAGGCATTGGAATTGCGAAGTGGTTGGTTGGAAACGTATGGCATTACAGCAAAAGCCAATGCTGTAATGCCTTATCAGGTGTGACGCAGGTAGGCAAGGACAGCTTCCGTGCGATTCTGTACCTCGAGCTTGCGAAAGATTCGCCGCGCATGCGTCCGGACAGTCTCGAGGCTGATTTCGTGTTTGGCCGCAATCTCCTTGTAAACCAGGCCAACGGAAAGTTCGTGCAGCACCATCTTCTCCCGTGGACTGAGAGCGTCGATTGGAGATGGCCCGGGGGTGCATGGCAGATTGTTTTGGATCAATTCGCGGCTCACCTTGCCGGAAAGCGGGTTACCACCGTCCAACACCTCTTTGACGGCACCTGACAGGTTATCCGGCAAGCCACTCTTGAGCAGATAGCCGTCGGCGCCGCATTGCAGCGCCTGCTTGATCCAATAATAGTCCTCCTCCCCCGTCAGGATGATCACCTTGGTTGTCGGCACAGCGAGCTTGATCTGCGGCAACAGGTCCAGCCCCGTCTGCGATCCCATGTGTAAATCAAGCAGAACCACCGCCGGCTTTTTCCACACCAGGGATTCCGACATTTCCGCGAGTCCCGACCAGGCGCCGACGCAATGAAAGTCCTCCTGCACATTCAACCAGTTGCGCAGGTTCTCGCGGACGGCCTCTTCGTCATCAATGACGGCAACGTTGATCTTGGAATCACCCATCTGGGAAAGTAGTCACGGTTGCACGTTTTTCACGGCATTGGCAACCGCCGTAAGCAAGTTGGTGGTGGTGAAAGGTTTCGGCAACAACGCCGCGCACAGTTCTTCCAAATCCGCCGCCGGCAATTCCTCCCGCTCGGTCGTCATCAACACCACAGGCATTTTGCCTCCGAGTCGGCGAATGCAACGGATGACTCCCAAGCCGTCCAGGTAAGGCATCTTCAAATCGGTGATCACCGCGGCAATCCGTTCCTGGTGCTGCGCGTAGAGCGCCGTGGCCTCGGCTCCGTCTCCTGCGCAAATCACCTCAAACCCATGACACGCGATCGCGCCCGCCGCGATTTCGCGGATGGCTGCGTCATCATCGCAAATCAGAATCAATTCCCCCTGACCATGAACGCGTACAAAGTGAACCTTCGTTTCCCCAGAATCCACGGAAGCGTCCGTAGCAGGAAACCATGCCTCGAAAGTGGATCCTTGGCCCGACTCGCTCAGGATCTTCAGATGTCCGTCGTGGTGATCCAGAATCATCTTCACAGTCGCCAATCCCAGCCCCTTACCGGCTCCCTCAGGCTTCGTGCTGAAAAAGGCTTTTCCAACCTTCTCCATCACTTCCGGAGGAATGCCCGCACCCGTGTCGATCACCGTCAATCTCGCCCAGCGCCGCCCTTCCTCGTCTGTGGTTTCGTCACAACGGACCTCGATGGTGCCGCCGGCGGGCATGGCGTCCCGGGCGTTGACACAGAGATTCATCACCACCTGGATCAACTCGGTGGAGTTGCCGATGACGGTCACATCCCGGGAGACGTTCACGATTTTGAGCCGGATCGATTCAGGCAATGATTCGGCCAACAGGCGCCGCACCTCGTTTACGACATGGCGCAAAGGCACGGGCAACATCTCCTTGCGCCGGCCTCGGGCAAAAGTCAGCACTTGTTTCACCAACAAAGCACCCCGTTTGCCCGCATCGGTGATGGTGGAAATCAAGTCATCCGCTTCCTTCGATTCAACCTCCGAACGCAAGGCCTCAGCGGCCATCAACACAGGCGTAAGCACGTTGT
>JBMYQZ010000739.1:0-2938 GCA_049601855.1 Limisphaerales bacterium
GTCATGCCACATGTCGTCGAACAGGTAATACTGCCCAACGGCCAGTCCGTTGCGGGTCGTGAAGACCTTGGGCCGTAGCTCCGCCGCGGCAGTTCGTCCAACGCGGGCCGCCCGTAGTTCGAACTTCGAGGGTGCGTAGCGCATCAGGTTGCCATAGCTCCAACCCGGCGGATGTGCGCTGTTTGGAGCTCGTTCCGGTGGTGAGTCATAGCCCGGAATCGCCCGTAACGAATCTCCGCTTGCCCAAGCCTGCCAGTCGCGCAGCAATCGGCGATAGGCCGGCTTGCACTTGCGCTGGTTGCGCTCGCACAGAGCCTTCCAGTGCTCGACAAACTCCCGCGGCAGCCGAATGAATTCCGCCTTCTGATAATAGTTTGGCCCCGCCTTGGCGCGATTGATTATGCAGCGCCAATCAAGTTGATCCCGGTAAGTTGAGAATTGTTTCTGGAGCCGAGCCGCAGACCAGCCAACCCTCGAAGGATGCAGCGCCGCGACCTGCTTGGCTCCCGCTCGAATGCTTCTGGCTTGGGCGATGAATTCGAAGGCCGCGAGTTTGTCCATGACGTCTTCCCGCACTTCGAGAGGCAATCTTCCGAACTCCGCGATGTCTTGCGGCGGCACCTCGTAGTACGCGTGTAGGTTGGCAGCAGTCATTTTGTCCGTCAGCTCCAGCGGCAGGAATCCATGTTGTTGGAACCCCGCCGAGGGCGAGGCTGATCATTCGTTACTCCTCGAAGCGGTGGGCAGCCAGCCCAAAAGGTGTGGTATCAGCCCAAATTCGCGATGTGGGCAGTAGCGGCTTGCGGCCTGATTTACGGCGCAAACCGAGCGCCGTTTTGGAACTTATCAGCCCCCGGCCCTCCAATTCAAAATTGCCATTTGGCAAATTTGGAACCGAGGGTCAAAAGCGGCTGGTCATCTTCTTCCAGTCGCTGCTTGGCACGCTCGGTGTGCAGACCGACTATCGGATTCTAGCGGGTGGTGCTGGCTATGCCAGTAATACGGCTTTCCACCGTGGCTTTTCATGTTTTCCGAAGTGGACAATGTGTGTCGGCCTCGAACGGAATCGCTTGCTTACTTTTCCCACTCATTAACACCTGTTTGCGTATCTCAGTCCATTCGCACACCTAAGAAAACGCGCCCTGTTTCATGAGCATGGCCGCACTTTCCCCGCGGCGTTCACACGCCCCATACTCTGCCAAGTGTTCCCACTGTTACCTGTAGCAATTACCAGATTAAATTGCTTACGTTTCCGTCGGTGATTCTTTCGACTTTTTGCATCAAAGATGGCCGGTTCTGGGATCGCACCAATCTTGCGTCTCACCTAGAACGTCATCGATCGTTCGTTGTTCCTCTCCGTGGGAAGCAGCCAGTTCATGATTTCCGTCTGAACCAGGATATTTGACATCATGCCAAATTTGTAGGCAAGGACTTCGGGGCGTAGTATTTTGGTTGCATAATTCCTGTTTTGGTTTCGGAGAAAGCAATCGCAATTTCATGGGTGAATTGAGTAACTGTGGGCAACTTGGCCGTTGCGGTATTGGTTTGATCCGTTGGCGGGGAGGAGGGACCAGATGTATTCGGACCGGACTTCGTCGGGACTGACCGTGACGCGAATGTGGCCGCTGGAGCCGAAGGTGACGCCGTCGTAGCCGTAATCGGAGGCGGTGCGGGTGTTGTTGAAGCGTTGGTGGCCGGGTTGCGGGACTTCCTGGTAGATGACGCCGTCGAGTTCTTCCTTCACGTAGAGGTGGTCGTGGCCGTGGTAGACGATGTTGACGCCGTGCTTCACGCAGAGGTCGTGGATGGGCATTTCCCAACCGGGGCGTTGGCGGGTCCATTCGTTGACGCCGTCGGTGTTGTGGCCGCCCCATTCGTAGAGGTGGGCAATGTTTTTTGCGCCGCGGGTTTCGTTGTTGAGGCCGCCGATGAGGTAGTGGAGGAAGATGAATTTGTATTTCGCAGGACTGGTTTCGAGGGTGTGCTTGAGCCAGCGGTATTGGCGTTCGCCGAGGGTCTTGTTCCATTGGCCTCCCTTGCGGATGGTGGTGTAGCGGAAGGGATCGAGGCAGATGAAGTGGGCGTCACCCCATTGCCAGGCGTAGTAGTCTTCGAAGGGCTGGGGGTTGCCGGTGTAGAAACGGTTGGGCGAGGGATTTGGGATGTGGCGAAGTCGTTGGTCGGCGGACCAGGCGGCCATGTCGGGGCGGTAGCCGAATTCGCCGTCGTGATTGCCGAGGACGAAGTAAAGGGCGGTGGTGTCGCTGAGGAGGCCGAAGTAGTAGCGTTGGGCGAGGTATTGCGGGGCGGCTTCCTGGTAGGTGTTGCGTTTGTCGACCATGAAGGTGTCGCCGAGGGCGAGGTGAAAGTCGCTTTTATCGGCGACGACGTTGCGGAGGGTGTTGGCGTAGAGTTCGGGGACGATGCCGTAGTCGAGATGAGAGTCAGCCTGGACGGTGAAGACGAAGGTGCTGCCGGGTGGTCGGGCGGTTTGAAAGGATTTGATCTTCCCGGTCGAGAAGTTGCTCGCGCCACCTTCGCGGGTGTTGATCTGATAGTGATAGCGGGTGTTGGGATTCAGATCTCCAAGGACAAGATCGCGGGGTTCGCCGGCCTTCAGGTCGCTTATTCGTTTCATCTGAGACATGTGGTTCGACCCGGGTCCATACCAGATCTCGATATCCAGATACTTGTGGGTGAGCAGACTGAGGGTGACTTCGGTGTCGGTGGGGCGTCCGATGATGACGTTGTAGTCGTGCGCGGGGACTTCGGTGCGAAAGGCCAATGTGGGCATACGGTAGCCGGGTTTGTTACCTCCGCCTCGTTGGCCACCACCTCGGTTTTGGCCTTGGCCGCCACCGAGTTCGTCTTGGGTTATTCGGCCGTCACGATTGCGATCAAGGGCAAGTAGGGATTTTGTGGCATTGGCAATCTCCGA
>JBMYQZ010000740.1:0-2936 GCA_049601855.1 Limisphaerales bacterium
CAAAGCGAGGGTTTGCACCGAGCCAGTATTACCTTGGCTACTTATACGCCAAGGGATTTGGTGTGGGCAAAAATGATGTAACGGCTTTTAAATGGTTCCTTAGGGCGGCTGAGCAAGGTTTTGGGTATGCGCAGATAAGTGTCGGGAAGATCTTGTGTTCAGGGAAAGGTGTCCCAAGAGATTTGGAGACAGGTTACATGTGGTTAATGGTTGCCAAGTTACAGGGCGTCCCGGCAAATCATAAATCAATCGCTGATTTCCAGAAGGCATTGACACCGAAGCAGCTTGCGATCGCTCAGGTTCGTGCACAAAACTGGCAAAAGAAAAGTGAAAGCCAGACGCAATCCAAATAAACTACAAAGGGTTAGTTCAGAATGGCGCTTAGTTAAGGCAGGTGATCGGTGGGTTTCATGATTGTTTGCGACACTTCTCCACGACCATCTGATGGCGTGGTTTGGTAATCAGTCGAGAATTCTTCGGTCGTCGCTTGAGGACTCTTGGTTCGGATCGGTGTGGCCGGATCAAGAGTAAGTCTTGGGCGATGATTTCGTAGAGTGAGTCACGATCAGCATGCTTGTGCCCCCGGGGCTGGTCCCAGAATGGCGACCATTGACGGAGCGTATCCACGGTTCCTTTTAAACTGATCCGCTGCACATCCACCTGATGGCTTTGGGCGATGTCGTTCATCAAGGCCCGGATCAGTTTGTAGGCGATCACGTGCAGATGGATCTCCTTGTTGATCATGGCGGCGCTTTGGCAACGCAGGATATCCATGGCGTTGGTCTGCTTGATGTCGCGATAGAACGTCTCCACCGACCAGCGGCGCAGATAGACGCGCGCCAGTTCATCAGCGGTGTATCGCTCTGAGGTGACCGCCGAAAAGCAAGCCATTGAGAATGTTAGGTTCTGGGGCTAAGACCCAGAACTTGAACATGAAGAAAAAGCGACACACGACCGAAGAAATCATCCGCATTCTCCGCAAAGCGGACGGGGAGCAGACCGTCGAGGAGGTCTGCCGGGAATTCAATATCAGCGAACAGACCTTCTACCGGTGGCGGCGCAAGTATGGTCGGATGGAGATGGCCGACGCGAAGCGACTCAAGGAGCTGAGCGATGAGAACGGCGAACTTGAGAAGATGCTCGCTGACGCCCTGCTCGAGAATCGCGTTCTTGGGGAGACGCTTTGAAAAAAGTGGTGAGCCCTTCGCAGAAGAGACAGGCCGTGAAGAACGCTGTTCAGCGAGGGCTGTGTTCAATGCGAAGGGCGTGCCGGTATCTGAGGCTGAGCCGGTCGGCCAGCCAGTATCGCCCCAAGGAAGCCTTGGAGCGGGTTCAGGCGACGGTGCAGCGGATTGTCTGGCTCAGTCGAAAGTATCCTCGCTACGGCTATCGACGGATCCGGGCGTTGCTTGATCGCGAAGGATGGAAAGCCAGCCGGAAGTTTGTCCAACGCATCCGCAGGCTCGAGGGGCTGGGAGTGAAGGGCAAAGGCCCCAAGCAACGCCGTCAGGGGCATTCCACGGCAGCCCCGACGCGGACCACACAGCTCAACGAGGTCTGGAGCTGGGACTTCGTTCATGACCGCACTGACGACGGGGCTTCCTTGAAGATGCTGACGCTGATCGACGAATACAGCCGTCAATGTCTGGTCATCAAGGTTGATCGCAAACTGCGTAGCCAGGATGTGCTCAACGCGCTCGCTGAAGTGATGGCGCGGCGCGGCGTCCCTAAATACATCCGCAGCGACAATGGATCCGAGTTCATCGCCAAGGAAGTCCAGGAATGGTTCAAGGAACTGGGGATCGGAATGATCTACATCGATCCGGGAAGCCCTTGGCGAAACGGCCACGTGGAAAGCTTCCATAACCGTCTTCGCGATGAATGCCTGAACCGTGAGATTCTTCTGAGCCTGACTGAAGCCAAAGTTCTGATCGAGGAGTGGCGACAGTTCTACGATCGGGAGCATCCACACAGCCGCGTGGGCTTCCAAAGCCCAGACGATTTTGCTAGAAACCAAACGAGCTCAGACTTGGGTTGAGCTCCGGCTTCGCCTCCGCTCCATCCAAGTCTGAATCCGACGACCTGAAACAGAAAATGTGGTCCCGGACCTAACATACAAAGTGGCCTGCCGATGGTGACCCGATCAGCAGGGCAATGGCCAAAATCACTGGGTTGTTATGCCCCGTTGATTGGTGATTCGATCCTGATAATCTGACTCGCGTTTCCCGCTGAGGCGGCTCTCACCAATTCTCCATTCGGGCCGTCGTTGGACGATACACGGTGCTGAGCTTCTTCTCGCGTGAGTCCGGTCTCGACATGCCGATCTTCAACTCGTCGTCGACACTCGTTCAGAGAAACGTCAAGAAACCACGTCACGTCGAAGACCTCCTGCTTCAGCGATGACCAGGGAGGATCGTCAAGCAGCAGGTAGAGTCCCTCGACGATTACGATCTGCTTACCCGGTCGCAGCTCGATGTCATTCTCAACCGGGTCACCCACGCCATGATCGAAACTCGGAAACCATCCCGGTCCTCTTTGTCGCGCATCGCGAAGTTCGTCGACGAATCGTTTTGCAGCGAACGTGAACGGCGCTCCCCGTCGGGCGTGCGCCTCCCGAGGATCATCCATGGCATCAAGCTGTGCCCGATAGTAATGATACCCATCCATGGGAATGACGGTGATCTTTCCCGGCATACGTCGTCGCATCGCTTCCGCAACCGTACTCTTCCCGCTCCCGGGCGCTCCTGCCAGACCGATCCAGTGTTGCTCATCGCCTTGAAGACGATCAAAGGCTGACAGCAGTTGAGACTCAAGTTGATCATGGTTCGTCGCCATCGTTTGCATAAGGTCAGAATGCCCCCCCCCCGGCCGACTGAATGCGCGCTCCGATTTCGAACGCGAAGGGACAGATTCTTGCCGGAAGAATACTGATTCAA
>JBMYQZ010000741.1:0-2929 GCA_049601855.1 Limisphaerales bacterium
TTCTTTGGGGATGGATCCGAGCGTCCCGGTTACCGAGAATACCGAGATTTGGGCTCAGAACACCGTCAATTTCGATTTCGACAGCTCCGTCGTCCGCGCCTCCGAGGTGTATAAGCTCACCGACATTGCGAATACCCTCGTCGGATCGCCGCACTTGGGGGTCAAGGTGGAAGGCCACTGCGACGAACGCGGCACCGAGGAATACAATCGTGCCCTTGGTGAACGTCGGGCCAATTCCGTCCGCGATTACCTCATCGACGCTGGCGTCGGGCCGAACCAGATTCGCACGCTTTCCTACGGCGAAGATATGCCGGCCGATCTCGCTCATGATGAAGCCGCCTGGGCCGCCAATCGCCGGGCCGTTTTCGTGCTTTTGACACCGAAACGCTGAAATTAGAGTCCATTTTGCCCCTTTACTAATTGTCCGGCGGGGCCTAGGTTCCCGCCCCTCGTCATGAATACAGCACTCTTAGCAATGCTCGGTTGGCCGGAGATTATGGGGATTCTTGTGGTTGTCCTCATCCTTTTCGGAGCCAAGAAATTGCCCGAACTCGCTCGCGGTCTCGGCAGCGGTATCAAGGAGTTCAAGAAGGCCACGCGTGACGTGCAGGACGACTTGCACCGGGCGTTGGATGATGATCCCTATCATAGCCCACCGCCCGCTCCTTCCCGCGAATCTGCCCCGGCGCCCAAGTCGAAGGCCGAATCTGGTGACGGCAAATCTGCCGAATCCAAGACCGACTAAATACCCCTCAGAACGGGTTGGCGATGGCTGACGAAGCGGATCAGGAGGATAACACTCTCGAAGAAGATGCCAGTTCCGAGACAGGGACTGGCAATTCTGCTTCTGCTGTGCCGGATTCTGAGAGACCCGCAGCCGATGAATCGAAGCCGAAAACCGAGGACGTCGAGACTGAGGAAGAGGTCGACAACGGTGACGCCACCGATCCGGCCAAAACCGCGGCCGATGACGCCGAGCAACTCGCGTTCCCCGGCATGCCTGAATCTCCGCCAGAGGACCCGCACCACGACGATCACGAAGGCTACCACGACGAGTATCAGGATGATCATTATTACGACGAGTATCATCACGATGAGCACCATCATGAGGAACACCACAATGATGATCATTACCCCGGCTTTCACAACGACACGCAGCACGACGCCTATCGTTCCGGCAACTACGTCCCTCTCGATCAGCGGAACGTTGCTGGCGCTGAACCTGACTCTGGGTGGGAACAGGACCTCGACGATGAGGGCAATCCCTACGGTGGCCCGGTAAAACCTTTTCTCGACCACCTCGAAGACCTCCGCTGGACCATTCTCAAGTGCGTCTTCGCCCTGCTCATCTCCATGCTCGGTTGCATGATGGGCGCGAAGTACCTGGTGAGCATCCTGATCTTCCCGTTGGCGGAGGCCAAGGAACTCGGCTACAAGCTGCATGGCAGCAAGGACATTCCAGTCATGCTTGGACCCCGCACTGTTGGAAGAATCGACAAGACGGTTTTGACCAATGTCGGCATGGATCCGAATGCTCCGATTTTCGACAACTCAAAGGCTCGGTTCACTTTTGAACCCGTTCCGATGGGCACCAACTACGTCTTGGCCCTCAAGCCATTTATTCCCGAAGAGACCAAGGGAATCGCTACCAGCTTCGAAGACGTCATGGTCGAGTTGAAGAACTACGGCCCCTTCCAATCCATCTGGCTCTGCCTGCAACTGGCTTTGTATGGCGGGCTCGTGATCGGCGCCCCCTTCATCATTTTCTTTGTCGCCGAATTTGTGCTGCCAGCCCTCAAGGTGAATGAGAAGAAGTTCCTGTACAAAGCGGCCGGCATCGGCGGTGTCCTGTTCATGTTGGGGGTCGCGTTCTGTTACTTCCTCATTGTCCAGGTGGCCCTCCGCGCCTCCGTCGAGTTTTCGAACTGGCTTGGTTTTGGGGCCGACGAATGGAACGCCAGTGAGTACCTTGGATTCGTCATCAAGTTCCTGCTCGTGATGGGCCTTGCCTTCGAGATGCCCGTCGTCCTGCTGACCATCGTCAAGATCGGTCTGCTTGATTACAAGAAGCTCTCCGAGATGCGATCCTACTTCGTCGTCGGCATGCTTGTCGCCGCCGCGGTGATCACCCCGTCCGGCGATCCGTTCACGATGACCTTGGTCGCCATCCCGCTTTGGATCCTGTACGAGATATGTGTCATCATCGCCCGCTTCTGGTACAAGAAAGATCAGGCCCTTGAAACCGCCGAGGCCGCGGAATCGACGGCACCCGTTGTTGATGCCGCGCCAGTGGAATCAACAGAATCATCGGCCAAACCTATCGAATCCACTGGTGAAGCCAAACCGGCAGTGGAAGCATCCAAAGACGATGCGAAGCCGGCGTCGGACGAATCCAGCGAGAAATCTGATTCCAGCGACGACCAGTCGGATCAGTAGCCGGCCATCGGTTCGGGCTCGACAAGGGGCGGAGACTCCGACCTGATTGTTTGATGCACGACGTGTTGTTTGAAGCGCTGGGCGCCAAGGTCACGGGCTGGAAGTTGGTCGGTTATCTTGGGGTCTTCATTTTTGCCGGCCGTTGGTTCGTGCAGGTGGCCGCTTCCCGTCGTGCCGGCAAGCCGGTGATGCCCCGGCTCTTCTGGGTGATGAGCGTGGTTGGCAGTCTCATGTGCCTCGGCTATTTCATCTTCGGGAAGAACGACTCAGTGGGGATTCTCGGCTACCTCTTTCCCACCTTGGTGGCCTGCTACAACCTCTACCTGGACATGACCCACCAGAAAGAACAATCCGCCGACGTCAACGCGCCCGCAGGTGGATAAGGTAATGGGGTTCACGCGTTTCCTCGTTTCCAACATACTGCAGGCGGATTCCCGGCGTTGGTGGAGCCTGCACCGGGCGCGTAATCACCGCATCGAGCTGGTTGGCCTCC
>JBMYQZ010000742.1:0-2927 GCA_049601855.1 Limisphaerales bacterium
CCGGAGTCGAGACAGATGCGAAGGTCGTCGAAGCGGCGGGCAATGAGTTTCTTCCGGCTGTATTCGAATTTCTCCACGAAGCTGTCGTTGACATCGATGATGCGCCGTTCACCACGATTCATGATGGCGACCGGCACAGGGCTGGCGCGAAAGGCGGTGGCGAAGCGGTTCTGGGTCTGAGTGACGCGTTTGCTGAGGAACGCCACCCAGCCGAGGGAGCCGGCAATGATCAGCGCCATGCCGCCGATGGCGGTCATCAATTTGGTGGTGGTGAAGAACGAGGGTCGTTCGAGAACCTCGATGTCTCTCGCGGAATCCACGAGCAGGCGGACGTCGCTGGTCTTGCGGCCGGGGCGTTCGTTGAGTTCGCAGATGCCGGTGACGCGGAGCTTGCTGCCGATTTCGTAGTTCTCCAGATCGAGCGGACCGATGCGGCGGCGCAAGACAATGGGGAGGGTGATGCCGCCGTCCTCGAACATCAGGCGATACTCGCGGACGCCCTGCGTCTTGCTCAGCAGGAAGCCCTCGAGGGAGGCACGACGTCCGTTCATTTCATGGGTAAGGACGCGATTGGCGGTAGAATTGGGTGCGAGGGGGATTTCGCCTTTTCCGATGCGCTTGATACGGGCGACTTCCAACGCCGGGCGCGAGGTGGACAGCACCGGAAAGCCGATCACATTCACCTTGTCGCCCACCCTCAGGTTGTAGACTTCATCGGTGCGTACTTCGATGCTGCCGGTTTCGTCTTCGACATAGAGTTTGCCTGGCCACGCGAGGGTGACGACTCCTTCCACCCGGTTCATGTTGAGGAAGCCGAACTCGGCGAAGTAACCAAGGAAGTCCTTGACCTTGCGCACGGGCATGTCGAACGGATCGGGCTTTGGCTGGGACGTGACTTTGATGAATTCGGGGGCCGGAACGAGGAGGCGTGAACCAATCACAAATCCCTGCCGGCTCAGTATCGCCTCCCGACCGCCTGGAAATTGACCCAGGCATCGACAAAGGCGTCAGGCTCCAGATCGGCGCCGTTACAGATGGTGACCGGAATGACGGTTCCGTAGCGATTGATGGTGGCTTCCAGATTGGATCCTTCGCGTCTGGCGGTGCGAATGACGCCTTCGCCGAAACACCAAAGACCATCGAGCCGACCGGCTTGGAGATGTGCGGTGTTGGCGCCCATGCCCCTGGGGATGGATCCCCGCCCGACGAGCTGGATTTCTTCCACGCGCACTCGGGGAGCGAATTCACCTTTTTCGCAGGTGCCTTTGACCAACACCCGCTGGCCGGCCTTGAGGCCTTCCAACGAGGGAACGTTCGCCAGTGGCAGGCCGGCCTGACCGGATTGCAGATAACACAGGTTGTTGGTCGGGTCGTAGTAAGTGATGGTGCCATCGAGGCGTGCAGCCGGTTGATTGGTGAGCGTTTCTGGGGGCAGCCGTCGGATCCGATCGAGACTGATCATCACGGGTTGGAGTCCGTTGGTGGTCGCCACACTGATGCGGGTTTCGGCCAGGCTCATGTAGAGACCATGCTCGTCCGCGTCGCTGAAGCCGATGGCAGTGACGGTGTCGCCTTCGCGGACGAATTCCGGACGCGCGGTGGTCACTCGCACCTCGTTGGTGCCGTCATTCAGAATGAAGCTGCGGGCATTGGTCGAGACCGAGTGGGCGAGGCCGCGAAGCTTGGGACGCCAGTTCCAGAGGCCATTGGTCTTGATCTTGAAAAAGGTGTGTACCGACATCAGCTTGCGATCGAACGGATCCCCGGCGTACGGCGCGTCGTTCTGGATGCTGGAGCGACCGGTGACCCAAAGCACATTGCCGGGACGGTCGATATTCATCTGTTGCCAACTGATGAGCATTCCGCGAACCCGCACAACGGAGTAGAGCAGCAGGCCATGCTGAATGGGGGGACGGACCCGGATGCTCAAGGTCTCGCGATTCTGTCGCAGAACGATGTCAGTGCGCGAGCGGGTGGAAGAGATGGATTTGATCACCCCCTCCACTTCAATCCAGTTCATCGAATCCTTGATGTTGTTCGCTTGCTGAACGGTGATCTTGCTTGGCGGCGGCGTACCCAAGCCCGTCGCAAGTGTGGTGATTTCCAGGGCGATTACCTGCAGACTGTCTTGGAAGACGGTGAAGCCCTTGAGTCGCACGCGGTCGCCAATTTCGGACAAGACATTCGTTCCCGGGGCATAGACCACCAGCCCTTCGCCCTGATCCTGAATGAACAGCAGGTTCTTGAAGCGAGCACGGGAAACCACTGTTCCGGTCACGTCGACCGGGATCGTGCGGTTGGCTTCGTTCGGATTGAGGTTTCGAATCGCTTGGATGTTGTCGAGAGGCACCGGTCCTTGGGCTCCAGCGGCCAGACTGGAGAACAACAGCAACACGAGCAGGAAGCAGCGGTAGCCGCTGTTCCGGCGCAATCGCCCGGATTGTTGGGATAGAATCATTCCGTGTCGATCGTCAGCCTCGACCGTTCGGCACCACTTTGGTTGGCCGGCAAAATAACGTGAAAGTGGAAAAAATCAGTTAGAATTTATCTTACGTGAGAATCTGAAGAATGGATTCCTGTTGTTGAAAAGCGGGATATTTCGTTAGTTTTCGCGGTGATGGACGAACCTGTGTTCCTCGCCCGACGCGCGACGCTTGAGGATCTTCCCGCCTTGCGGGAGCTCTGGCAGCAGGAGCAATTTGACGCCAACACCCTGGAGAAGCGCATCACCGACTTCCAAGTCGCCTACGACGCCGAGGGGACGATTTTTGCCGCCATCGGGATGCACCGGGAGGGTGAGCAGGGTGTGGTGCATAGCGAGAGCTTCAAGGATTTCGGTTTGGCCGACCAATTGCGCGGGCTGATCTGGGAGCGATTCAAGACCATCGCCAAGAACTTCGCCATGGCTCGCGTGTGGATGCTCGACT
>JBMYQZ010000743.1:0-2898 GCA_049601855.1 Limisphaerales bacterium
AACGCGCAGAGATTGGACCCTTGATGTCGGGTAGCGACATCCTCGTCAAATGCCTCGAACGCGAAGGTGTCGACACGATTTTCGCCTATCCCGGCGGCGCCAGCATGATCATCCACCAATCGCTCACGCGCTCAGAGCAGATCCGCACGATCCTGCCACGCCACGAACAGGGCGGATCGTTCATGGCTGAGGGATATTCCCGCGCCACCGGCAAGGCCGGCGTCTGCATGGCCACCAGCGGTCCCGGTGCCACCAACCTCATCTCCGGTCTCGCCGACGCCTACATGGACTCCATTCCTGTGGTCGCCATCACGGGTCAAGTCCCGCAGGCCATGATCGGCAAGGGCGCCTTCCAGGAAACCGATTTCTTCGGCATGACTCTTCCGGTGGTGAAGCACAGCTACCTCATCACCGACATCGCGGACATCCCCCGCATCGTGCAGGAAGCCTTTCACATCGCGACCACCGGACGGCCCGGCCCCGTGGTGATTGACCTCCCCAAGAATATTCAGGTGGCCAAGACCCAACCGGTCTTCCCGAAGGAGCCCAACATTCGCGGCTACAATCCGGAGAAGAAAGCCAGTGACATCGCCCTCAATGAAATCATCGGCCTGATCGAGAAGGCTGAACGGCCGGTTCTGTATTGCGGCGGCGGCATCATCACCGGCGACGCTTCCGATGAGCTTCGCAAATTCGCCAAAGCCACCGGCATTCCCGTCACCACGACGATCATGGGCGTCGGCTGCTTCCCGGAAGACGACGATCTCTCCCTCCGTTGGCTTGGCATGCACGGCGCGGCCTACGCGAACTGGGCGGTCAGTGGTGAGTTCAAGAAAGAGGATGACAAGGTTGAGCAAGTTGCGAAGGGCTCTGATTTATTGCTCGCCTTCGGGGTGCGTTTTGATGATCGCGTGACCGGCAAAGTCGACAAGTTTTGTGAGACTGGAACGATCGTTCACATCGACATCGATCCCTCTGAGATCAACAAGAACAAGCCGGCCAACCTGCCGATTGTCAGCGACATCAAGTATGCCTTGAATCGCCTGAACGCCTTGATCGAGAAAAATGCGATTCAGACCAAGTTCGATGCCTGGCATGAGCAGATCGCCAAGTGGAAGGAAAAGGCGCCGTTCGCCTTTTCGGTCACCGACGAGGTTGCGAACAGCGATCACATGAAGGACCACCTTTCCGGACAGGAAGATCAGGTCATTCTTCCGCAACAGGCAATTCAGGCCCTGTACGAACTCTCCGACGGCGATGCCATTCTCACCACCGGCGTTGGCCAACATCAGATGTGGGCCGGTCAGTGGTACAAATACAAGTTCCCGCGTCAGTTCCTCACCAGCGCCGGTCTCGGTGCGATGGGCTACGGTTACCCCGCCGCCTTGGGTGCCAAAGTTGCCTGCCCCGACAAACAGGTCGTCGACATCGACGGCGACGGCTCCTTCCTGATGAACGTGCAGGAACTCGCCACCGCCCATATCGAGAACATTGCTGCCAAGGCCATCATCTTGAACAACCAGCACCTCGGCATGGTGGTGCAATGGGAAGACCGATTCTTCGAAGGCAATCGCGGCCACACCTATCTCGGCGATCCCGACAATCGCAAGGAAATCTACCCTGACTACGTCAAGATGGCTGAGGCCTACAACGTGAAGTGCGAACGCGTCATGTATCTCAAGGACCTCAAGCCCGCCATCCAACGCATGCTAGATTCCGACGAAGCCTACCTCCTCGACGTGATCGTCCCTTACACGGAGCACGTCCTCCCGTTCATCCCCGCCAATCACACGGTGGCGGACATGATCTACCACGAGAAGAAATAGTCCGGACTTTAAACGCAAAAAGGGCCACTCGATTGAGTGGCCCTTTTTTGTAATCCAACGAAGCCGGTTACATGCCCATCACTTCGTAACCGCAATCAACGTAAAGCACCTGGCCGGTAATGGCAGCAGCGCCATCGCTGGCGAGAAAGGCCCCGGTTGCACCGAGTTCGGATGGCTCCACGTTCCGGCGGAGCGGGGCGTGTTCATCGTAGTGCTTGAGCATGGTGGAGAAACCGGCGATTCCGCGGGCTGCCAAGGTGTTGACCGGACCGGCGCTGATACAGTTCACGCGAATCTTCTTCTGGCCAAGGCTGTCGGCGAGATAACGGGTACTGGCTTCCAACGAGGCTTTGGCGACGCCCATGACGTTGTAATGCGGAATAACCTTCGCCGCGCCATAGTAGCTCATCGCCACGATGCTTCCGCCATCGGTCATCAACGGCGCTGCGCCCCGGGCCAACGCCACGAGTGAGTAGGCGCTGATATCATGGGCCGTCGCAAAGGCTTCGCGTGTGGTATCGACAAAATCACCTTCGAGGGCTTCTTTCGGCGCGTAGGCAACGGAATGTAAAAGCAAATCCAGCTTGCCGAATTTCGCTCCAACCTCCTTGAAAACATTGTCAATCTCCTCGTCGCTCGTGACGTCGCAGGGAATGAGCAAAGTATCTTCGCCAAAAGCCTCAACCAAATCACCGACCTTGTCCTTCAGACGCTCGCCTTGGTACGTGAACGCCAGCTTCGCACCGGCTTCGTGCCAGGCCTGCGCAATTGCCCAAGCAATCGAACGTTTGTTGGCGACACCGAAAACAACCGCGGTTTTTCCATCAAGTAAACCCATAGCGGGGATACCAGTAGGGGATTCAGATTCCCGGTCAAGCCGTGAATTACGTAACCCTGAATTTTTTGGACCCCTCTGGCGCCGGCTTGGGTGCGACGGCCTTTGGTGTCGCAGTCACTGCCTTCACCTCGGGCCTGGCAGCCTGAACAACCGGTTTCGCGGGCGCTGTCGGCTTCGCGGTTACGGGTTTGGCTGGCGCACTCGTCGCCGCTTTTGCCGGCCCACCAGTGCTCG
>JBMYQZ010000744.1:0-2892 GCA_049601855.1 Limisphaerales bacterium
TTTGCTTGTCAGCTGCGTCCGCTTGCGCAAGGGCGTCTTCGGTGTCATAAGACACGAAAGCCTTCACCTTTCCATCCACCGCAGCTACTCGATCGAGGCAGGCCTGGGTGGCTTCACGGGAAGAAATCTCACGGGACTGCAAGCGCGGTCGCAATTCGCAAATAGTTGATTGATGCAGCATCGGCAGAAATGGCGCGGAGAGCGCCGGAAATCATTCCACAATCTTCGGAACCTGGAAGAGTCCGTTGAGTTCCTTGGGCGCGTTTTGCATTGCTTGGTCGTGCGGCAGGCTGTCACGAAGCTCGTCGTCGCGCATGACGTTCGTCAGCGGAATCGGATGCGCCGTGGCGTCAACACCATCGACGTTCACCTCCTTGAGCTGGTCGACGTAGCCCAGCACTTCCTGCAACTGGCCACCGAGCTCCTCTTGTTCGGCTGGGGTGAGATCGAGTCGCGCGAGATTGGCGACATAGTTGATGTCAAAACTGGGGTCGGACATGAAGTGGTCGAATAGGGATTTATTCCTCGCCGAACTTATTCGCGAAAAGCTCCTCGATTTCCTTGGCAGCCTGTTCCGCATCGAGGCCAGAGACTTCCAGCCGAAGTTTGCATCCAGGACCCGCCGCGAGCATCAACAAGCCCATAATGCTCTTGCCATTGATGCGTTCACCGTCCTTTTCCAGATAGATATCGGATTCAAAGCGCGAGGCAATCTTGACCAAACTCGCCGCTGGGCGGGCGTGAATGCCCACCTTGTTGGCGACAACCAGTTCCCGGATAAACGTCTCACCGGAGGCTGTATTGTTGGTCGATCCCATCGCGCAAAGTGTGGCAGGCAGAGGTGATTATTCCAGTCAAAATCTGACCAGTGAAATCACCAAAACGGACGAAAAATGCCCTAAATCTCCTTCAGAATCGAAATAAACTGCTTAATGGCAGGTGAGAGCACCTTGCTCTTCTTATGGATGGCAGCCAACGGCCGATAGAACTCCTCGCGATCGAAAAGCACTTGCGACAAGGTGTTCTTGCTCACCTCTTGGGCGACGGTGGCTTGCGGGACAATTGCAACCCCGGCGTCAATCTCAACCGCGCGTTTCACAGTCTCAATATTGTCGAACTCCATCACGGTCTTTACCGGCACATCATGGTCTTTCAGGATCTTGTCGATGGCCTTGCGGGTTGGGATATCAGGCTCAAAGCCGATAAATTTCTGCCCGGACAGCTCCGGAAGTTGCATCGTCTCCTGCCCCGCCAATGGATGTTCCGGGTGGCAGATCAGAACCAGGCGATCCTTCCGCAAGGGCGTAGCCTCCAAGCGGGAATCCTTAGTGGGATAGGCAACCAAGCCGAGATCCACCACGTTCCCGAGCACATCCTCGTAGACCTGATTGGCTCGCCGATATTCCACGTGCACCTTCACGGTAGGATAACCTTTGAGGAATTTCTTCATGTAGGGCGGCAAGTCGTGCAACCCAATGCTGTAAATCGTGGCGACCCGGATGGTCCCGCTGATGATGTCCTTGATCTCCTGCAATCGACTCAGCAACGAGTCGTAAGTCTGAATCATCTGCTTGCTGTACTCGTAAAGCACATCCCCTTCGCGGGTGAGTCGAAATTTCTTCTTGGAGCGCTCGATCAGGATGGACTTGAACTGCTTCTCCAGAGCGCTGATTTGCTGACTCACCGCAGATTGGGTGACCCCGTTGATTTGAGCAGCCTTGGTGAAGCTCTCGGTCTCGGCGAGATCGCAGAACACTTTTAGGCTGTGGATTTGCATAAGCCGAATTAATCCATATGAATCAAATTACGTCAACTTATACAGTTATTCACAATGCATTTATTTTGACCCTGCCTGATTCAGGCCGGAAATCAGTCGTAGAGAAGAACGATTAATTATCGCTGAGGACCTTCTTCACGGCCCGAGCGAGGTCCATGCTGTCGAAGGGTTTTTGGAGATAGGTGATTCCCAGCTCGGTGTTACTCGGCCGGAAATTCCCACTGGTGCAAATGATCTTCAGATCCGGTTGATCCTTCTTGAGAGACTCGATCAATTCGTAGCCATCCATATGCGGCATCACCAGATCGGTGACGACGAGATCGATATCCGTTGCATCTTCGTTCTCAAGAAGATCGAGTGCCTGTCGACCATTCCCGGCGGTTAGGACGTGATAGCCAAAGGAACTTAGGACCATGTCGCCCATCGTCAGCAATAGTTCCTCATCGTCGACAATCAGAATGGACTGGTCACCCATGAGTTGATCCTCACCATCAAATTGCTCCTCCACGTCGGCATCGGTAGCGGGAAGATATACCCGGATGGTAGTCCCCTGCCCGGCTTCACTCGCGACGATCAGGTTGCCGCTGAAATTGGTGATCAATCCATAGGCCCATGCGAGGCCCAATCCACGATGCCCCTTCTTGGAGGTGACGAAAGGATCCAGCACCTTGCCAATCATGTCCTCCGGAATGCCCGGCCCGCTGTCATTAATCTCGACGCACACAAAGGCCCCCGCGGGAATCTTGATGTAGCCATCATAGGAATCCTCCTCGAACACTCGATTCTGAGTCGTGAGCGAAATGGTGCCTTCGTCGCCAACGGCCTCAATCGCGTTGTCCAAGATTTTCTCCAAGGCCTGCTGCAGTTTTGGTTCCGCGAAGTTGGCGGAACTCAACTTGGTATCGAGACTGTTTCGCCAGTCAACTCCCGTCGGGGCCTTGATCTTGTACTGATCCACGAGCCGGCGAACGAGCTTGTTCAGATTGCCAGCCGCAGCGGGAAACATGTCTTTCTCATCGCGGCTGAAAGCTGCCAGATCAAATGCCACCTGTGCCGCGCGCTCAACCGAACGTTCGATTTGTCCCAAAGAATGTCGATGGGGATCGTCTTCGCCG
>JBMYQZ010000745.1:0-2878 GCA_049601855.1 Limisphaerales bacterium
CCGTCCGGAATTCGAAATACAGGTGGAGTTGCATGACGGGGTGAAGCTGCGGGATTTCAATGAATACCGAGCGGCCGTCCTCCAAGACGGTCAGTGAACGGATCTTCACCGGGTCGTGCCCCTGTCGACCGGGATTGCGAGGCGAGTATTCGCCCGAGCCATAGGCCGAGCTGTAAAGATAGTTCCACTGTTCGCAGAAGGCCTTGTCCAGTTGCAGGGACGCGGGATCGATGCGGGTGTTGAAGCGCACGATCAACCCGTTCTCACGTGTTTCAACTTCGCGGGGAAGGAACATGTCCCCGCCGGTGTAACGCACGCGCTGCAAGCTGCCGGGCTTCCGCGCATAGCTTCCCCAGCCGGAACTGCCAGCGACGTAAAAATGTCCGTCGTAGGGATTGTATCGCGAACGATGTGCGCCTGAAAGGAAGTCACCCGGCAAAAGGACGACGCCGCCCTGGCTGCGATCGCCGATCTCCTCACGCAGAATGAGATAATGCTGACACGCTCCCCATGACGTCCCGATGATCGAACCCGCAATCGGCCCCAGGCGAGGGTCGTCCGGCAGGAAGGCGATGTCTCCCGAGGAGTTGTCGATGCCGCGCGGGATGTAACACATCGGCGGATCGTAGCCGTGTTTGCCATGACCTTGCTGCGGTCCCCAAAAACCGTGGTAGCTGCCGCCGCCGACCTCGAAGATCGCAGAGGCGGGAGTCCATCGACCTTCCTGCACTGTGCACAGGCGAATCTCGCCATCGGGCGAGACGCCGGTCCCGTTGGAGCCACGCAGACCCGTCGCGATGGATTCCGGTTTGCCGCCCTCCGGATAGCGGGTGAAACCCATGCGCTCAGAACGCGTGAACCAATAGAGCGTGCCGGCGTCGTCCTGATGCAGGGTGCAGGCGTAACTGTTCCCGGCGGCGCTCGGATACTCGCTGGTCAGGCATTCGTAGTGGTCCGCTTCGCCGTCGTCATTGCGGTCGTGCAGTCGAGTGATCTGATCGCGGCCCAGCACGAGTATCTTGCCGCCCTTCACGACGAGCCCCAGCGCTTGATGCAGTCCTGAGGCGAATCGTTTCCACTTGAGTTGATCGAGGTCGCCGTCAATTCCGTCGACCAACCATACGTCGCCCATGAACGTGCAGACCGCCGCGCGTCCGTCCGAAAGAAAGTCAAAGCCGCCGACACGGAACGGCATCTTGAACGGATTTTGATCCCGGTAAGGGATCGTCAAGGTGTCAATCACATAGGGACCGGATCCCGACCCCAATTCACCCCGGGTGACGATTTCGCTGTCCGGCCAACGCAGATGGTTTCCCAGCGCCAGAGCCTTCGTCTCGCCGTCGTCAATATTCGGGGTCCATTTGCTCTTGAGCCTGACGCCCTCCGGGAGCTTGCCATCGATGGTGATGTCGCGCCTCAGTTTGCCATTCTCAAACCACGCATGATCGTAAACCTCCGCGTCGCCGATTCGGTAGTGGAAGACCGTCCGGTTTCCGTTCCGATGCAAACCAAGATATTGTTTCGGCGCGGCGCCCCACTCGGAGTCGGACAGGTTCAGCAGCCGTCTCCCGGCGGGGCTGACGCCGCTGTTCAGACCGAAGCGGCGTGAATCCCAGCGCACGAAGCCGCCCTGCCACGCGTCCGTAAAGGTGAGGCGCTCCGGATCGAAGACGGCGGCCGCTTCTCCCTCGTCCCCAAGGCTCACGGTGATGGCCCGGGTCGTGATGGAACCTTGGTATCGCACGGACTGCGACACCAGTCCGCCGGTGTCGACGGCGTTCAGTTGATCATCCGCAAAACTGGGTTCCGTGTTCTGTCCCCAGTGTCCGAAGATCCCGCCGTCGAGCCCCGGGAAGGCGGGGAGGATCGCCGGAACGGCATTGCCGCCACGCAGAATGCGCTGGGCCTGCCCCTTGTAGAAATCCCGCAGCCGGTTTTGCGGAAAGGGCTTGGAGACGGAGGACTTCGAGGGCGCAGATTCGGAGGGGCGATCCGAAATGTCCTCCAGAAATCGCGCGTAGATCCGTTGATGCGCTTCGGAGGGGTTCGAGGGTTTCTCAATAAACACGAGACGGGCATGCGCAACAAGCGACTCTCCTGCGCGCACGTCCCGGGAAAAGAAGCTCAGATACATGGCGCTATGTTGCTCGATGGATGTCCAGGTCTCCGGCGGCGCCCCGTCCGCACGGTTCGGTGTCACGCAAACGGCGCTGGTTGATTGCGGATCGCTCATCAGGAGGATGTCGGCGGAATCATCTCCCGCCACCGCCAAAGGCAGAGCCGCGTAGTCCTCGGGGATGAACGACGGCCATTTCCAGCCCGAGTGAACGCGACCTGAACTGGCCACGTTCTTTCGAGCCTCCGCATTGAGTGGATAAAACCCGTAATTGTTGCCATCGACCGCCGTCTCGCCGAGCACGGGAACGCCATTCTTTTCAACATAGATTCCCTTCGACAGGTTCAGCGCCACGTAGTTCGCGAGGAGAATCTCAAAGTTCGCAATGTCCCTTTGGGGATCAACGACGATCTTCAAATCGATTTGCGCGGGGCCGGAAATCTTCCAGGTCGCCGAAATAGCGGCTGGCCGTTGTTCGTTGGCCGGCCAGGTCAAGGTGGCCCCGTCGGCTTTCTCCACAATACTTGCATCTTCGTCGCGCAACGCGCCGAAGGATTCGGTGGCGGAATACACCCGGTAGAGATTCAACATGCCCTGGTGACGCCGCTTGCCGCCGACCTTGCCCGTCGGCGGATGCGGATCCTTGCCGCTTGGCTGGAGAACCAAACCGCGCAAGCCATGGCGCGCATACCCGCGCGGCAACTCGCGCTCATCCCCGGCCACAAACCTTCCCTTCAAAGTCGGCGTCTCAAAGTGCAGCCT
>JBMYQZ010000746.1:0-2876 GCA_049601855.1 Limisphaerales bacterium
TTCCGCATCCAAACGATGCCGTGGGCCGCGAGCCCAAATCCGATTCTCGGGATCGTCGACATCCTTTCGCCAGCTGGACTGCTGCCGGAAGGCACGACTCATGACCATGGTCTTGAGAACGTGCTTCAGGTTCCAACCCGAATCCATCAGCTCGATCGCGAGCCAGTCGAGCAAGTCGGGGTGGGTGGGTGGTTCGCCGCGCGTTCCAAAATCTTCCGGTGTGCGGACGAGTCCGGCGCCGAAGACCTGTTGCCAGAGACGATTGACGAGCACGCGCGCCACCAAGGGGTTGTCACGGGCGACGAGCCATTGAGCCAAACCGAGCCGGTTTGTGGTCAAATTTGTCGTCATGCCGAATGACGCTGGAATGCCGGGCGCCAATGCTTCGCCGATGGGACGATTATACAAGCCGCGCTTCAGGATACGGGTGACGCGAAGGGTGTCGCGTTTATCAGCAACAAGGGTTGGAACCATTTGATCTTCGACGGCTGCCAAGTGTCTGATCTGTGCCAGGATAGCCGGATCGTTTTGCTCTTCGTCCGTGATCAAGAGACTCGGTGAGATCTTGCCGCGGACCGAATCGTGCAACTGGACATCCAGTGGAATCTTATCCGGCGATCCGGTGAGTTTGATCGCGACGGAATGCATCCCTTGTTTCAAGGCCAACGGGATGAAGCGCGATCGGTTGGTTTGAATCAGGTTGTCGACGAGCAGTTCGTATCCGGGACCGCTCCGATAGCGCAGCCAGACGACACGGTCGCGCTTCAGATCCAGATCGAACGTGACCCAGCGGACTTCCTCATTGTTCTCCGGGAGATCTTCGTGGGTGCGCCCCGGTAGACCGCGGACGGTATAGCGACGGTCTCTAGGTGGCATGGCATCGAGGTTGGATTGGACCATCGAGACCAGCCAATTGGTACTGGTCCAACCGGGTTCGATGGGCTTTTTGCCCGTGAACATCCAGGGTGGGAGTCCGCCAGGTTTCGTGCGGGCGCGGCGAAGGATCTGTAATTCCCGTCGCTGCCGGTCATCTTTCGGTACCGTGATGACGGGCTCGTAGCGATAGAAACCGTTGTCCAAGGAAGGTTCGGAGGTGCTGTTGAAGTAGGCAAACAGGCGGAAGTATTCCTCCTGCGAGATGGGGTCGTATTTGTGATCGTGGCAACGGGCGCACGATAGGGTCATGCCGAGCAAGGCCGTCCCCAGCGTCTCGACCCGATCGAAGGTGTTGACCGCCTGAAACTCTTCATAGAGCGATCCGTCTTCTCCCGTGGTCGGGTTGAGACGAATGAAACCGGTGGCGATGGTTCGATCAAGCAGACCATCGTCGTAAAGGTCGCCGGCGATTTGCCACTTGATGAAGGAGTCCAATGGCAGGTTGGAGTTGAAGGCGCGGATCACCCAGTCGCGATAGGGATAGATCGCGCGCCGATTGTCCATGTGGAGGCCGTGGGTGTCGGCGTAGCGGACAGCATCGAGCCAGTAGCGAGCATGGTGTTCGCCAAAGCGCGGGCTGGCGAGTAGTGCATCCACCAGGCGTTCGTAGGCTTCGGGGTTCTCGTCGGGGGCGAATGCCCGGGCCCGTTTTGGGCTCAAGGGAAGGCCGGTGAGAGTCAGGCTTAGTCGGCGGGCCAGTGTGAGCTGATCGGCTTCCTTGGAGAACTCGATGTTCTTCTTTGTCAGACGCTGTTCGATGAACCAATCGATGTTTCCATCTGCTTCGCGAACGGGGGGAATGAAGGCCCAATGTTTCTCGGCGGCTTCAGATCTGGTCAGCGACAAAAAACACAAGCAACACAGAACTGCGGTCGGGGGAGCACAGAACCTGTTTTTCTTGTGTTGAGACTGAAACGAAGCCGTGGCCATTGCGATGGCAACCATGCCACCCAACACCGGGAATGCCTAGACGATGATGTCCTTCACCACGTGGCCGTGAATGTCGGTAAGACGGAAGTCGCGGCCTTGGTAGCGATAGGTCAGGCGCCGGTGATCAATGCCGAGGAGGTGCAGGATCGTGGCGTTGAGGTCGTGGATGTGCATTGTGCCGGGGGTCCAATGCTCCTTGGTGGGGCGGATCATCATTCCGTCCTGGTCCACGATGTTGTAGGCGTAGTCGTCCGTCTTGCCGTAAGTGATGCCGGGCTTGACGCCGCCACCGGCCATCCAGGTCGTGAAACAACGCGGGTGGTGATCGCGGCCGTAGTTCTGCTTGGTCAACTTGCCTTGGCAATAAGCAGTGCGACCGAATTCTCCGCCCCAGACAACGAGGGTTTCGTCGAGCATACCACGTTGTTTGAGGTCCTTGATGAGGGCAGCGCAACCTTGGTCGATATCGCGGCATTGGTTGCCGTGTTCGCGCGGGAGACCGCCGTGGGCGTCCCAGCCACGATGGAAGATTTGAATGTTGCGAACCCCACGCTCCGCCAGGCGACGGGCATTCAGGCAGCAGGCGGCGAACGAACCCGGCTTCTTGGCGTCCTCGCCGTAGAGCTGCATCGTCGTTTCACTTTCACCCGACAGATCCATCAATTCGGGCACGGAGGTCTGCATCCGATACGCCATCTCGTGCTGACGAATGCGCGAGAGAACTTCCGGATCCGCAAACTGTTCGTACTGCGCTTGGTTGATCGCGGCTAGGGCATCCAGTTGCGCCCGGCGGTTGGAGCGCGAGACGCCTTTCGGGTTGCTCAAATAAAGGACCGGATCGCCTTCGCTGCGCATCAGGACACCTTGGTAATCGGAGGGCATGAAGCCACTGCCCCAGAGGCGGTTGTAAAGGCTCTGCTCGGCGTGACTGGTTCTGGCATGCATCACCACATAGCCGGGGAGGTTTTGATTCAGGCTCCCAAGACCGTAGCTCAGCCAGGCACCCAGAC
>JBMYQZ010000747.1:0-2862 GCA_049601855.1 Limisphaerales bacterium
GTGGATGATCGAGTACCGATCGCTGGCGACATGACCCTGGATGTTCACGCCCAGCACCGGCACGAGCACGCCCAGATGCGCGATCCAGAACGCCGCCAAGGCCGGGCGCGTCAGGCGCTTCTGCCAGATGTACCAACTGACGCCCGCCAAGGCGATGGCGCTCAGCAGGAACTTCGCATCCATTGGATTGAACTCCGCGAAGGTCTGGTACACCGGCGATAGTCCCAACGGCAGCAACGGCTTCCAAAGGTAGTAGCACCACACATACGCCGCCTGCATGATGCGGTCGGGCAACGGAAAGGCCTCGAGATCCGGCGGCTCCGCATGAATCCCCACCCGCACGTGCGCGCCGTAAACCGCCACGGCAAGCATCGCGATGGAGATCAAGACCAGCGGGGTCAACTCCAGCAACACGCGACCGGTCTCACGACTGAACACGCTCCGCCAATTCCTCAGGTCCACCCGGGAGAACGGAAACACGTTCAACGCCAGGAAAATCGCCACCCCACCGATCGGCATCGGGTAACTCATCATCGCCGCAAGGTAGCATCCCAGCATCAACCAATACCCACTCTGCCCAAAGGCCGAGCGATCGTGCGCTATGCCGAGGTAGAACCAGAGCGCTCCCAAGAGGAACATCATTGCCAGGTGGTAGGGAAAGCCCGTCACCCATGCCACCGGTTCCACCCGTAGGGGATGCAAGGCCCACAACGCCGCTGCCAATCCCGCGATGGCCAGATCCCGAGCCACCGGCCCAAACAAGGGAGTCTCCTCGCGCGGCGCCGCGATCGCCAGGAATCTCAGGATCATCAGGAACACCAGGCACACGTTCATGGCGTGCACGAGTACGTTCGCCACGTGAAAGACTCCCGCATGCAATCCGAAGAACTTGTAGATCACCGCCCAGCCCAACCAACCAAAGGCCTTGTAACGCGTGTCTTTCCCCACATCGAAGAACATCCACGTCAGATTTTCCCCACTCAGCTCCCGCAAATGCTCGTTGTTGTAGACGTTGTGATCATCATCCCACTCTAGGAATTCCCCGTTCCGCACGGGCGAAAACGCCACCACCACCGCACCGACAAGCACGGTAAGAATCAGGATAGACTGTTTCAGAATGGTCATGGGGCGGCTGGCGCGCCTGTGATACCCGGAGAATGCCGTCGGATCAAACGAATCACCTCACGCTTGGCCCTCCGCCAAGCTTGCCCTACAACTCTTGCAAATGGCTCAACGAATCAAGCTAGCTCTGGTGGGTGCGGGGATGTTCGGGGGAGATGTGCATCTGCGCGCGTATGCGGATCTGCAGCGCTTTGGCATCGCTGGTCAATTGGCGCGGGTCGGGCTGGATGAGCATTCGCGGGAACTGGCGGCAGTGGAGTTTGATCTCGTGGCGGTGGCGACTCGATCGGAGGCTTCGGCGCGGAAGTCGGCGGAGCATTTCAAGTCGATCAGCGGGCATGAACCGAGGTGTTTTCATGGGGATGAACCTTGGAATGACATTCTGAAGGAGATTCCGGATCTCGATGTGATGGCCGTGGCGACGCCGGATCATCTGCATACGCCGGTGATTCTCGCGGCACTGGAGAAGGGCGTGCATGTGGTGACGGAGAAGCCGATGTGTCTGTCGCTGGATGAGGCGGATGAGATCATTCAACTCGCGCAGGAAAAGGGTCTGATCGTGGCGGTGGATATGCACAAGCGCTATGACCCCGATCATCTGCGGATCCGAGATGATATTGCGAAGCGCATTGGAGATCCCTTGTACGGAGCTGCCTACTTGGAGGAACCGCTGGAGGTGTCGACGAGCACGTTCAAGTGGGTGGAGGACAGTGATCCGTTCAGCTACGTGGGGCCGCATTGGACGGACCTGATCCATCATTACTTTGGGAGCCTGCCGGTTTCCTTGACCGCGGTGGGGCAGAAGAAGCGTCTGGTGCGACAAGGGATTGATGCCTACGACTCGGTGCAGGTGCGGGTCGATTACGCGAACGGGATGAGCATCTATTACCACAACAACTGGATCACGCCGGAAGACTTTGAAGGGCCGGTGAATCAAGGACACGAAATCGTGGGTGCCGATGGCAAGGTCGAGAGCGATCAGCAGTATCGCGGATTTCGGTTCTGGAATGCGGGTGGCGGCTGTCGGACCTCCAATAATCACTTTACGCGGGACGTGGTCCGCCCCGATGGGACGCAGGCCTATATTGGCTACGGAGTCGACAGCATCACGACCAGCCTGGTGGCGGTTTGTCGGGCGAAGTTTGGCGGAGAGTCGCGAGATGCGCTGGCGTCGATCTATCCGACCGCGGAGGATTCACGCATCACGGTGGCGATTGTGGACGCGGCTGCGAAGGTGCGGGATTTGAATTTCGAAGGAATGCAGGCTGGAACGGGGGCGACGGTGACCGCGCGTTTTGGTGACGATGGAATCCATCTCGTCACCGAGAACGGTTTGAAGCAGATCTACGGGCGGGCGTTGTAGGGACGAGCTTGCGAGACCGAAGAACGACTTCGACTCAGTCCTTCTTCTTTTTCTTCGGCCGCGGGAGGTCGTTTTCGCGGCGGACGAGGTCGTGGTATTCCTCGGCGATGATGTAGCCGACGCAGTATTTGGTCCCGCATTTGCAGGGGTAATCGCGGTAGCTGTCGAGGCTGTAGCCGTAGTTGAAGGTGACCTCGTCGCCGGGTTGGATGTCGCGGTCGGCGACGATCCAGATTTCCTCGTGGTCCTGCTCGGCGCTGCAGTTGGGGTGGCAACTGTGGTTCAGGAGGCGGGCCGGATTCCAATCCACGTTGCCGTCGAGATCCTTCTCGTCGGTGAGGCTGAAGATATACTCGTTGTAATCTTCGCAGAGCTGT
>JBMYQZ010000748.1:0-2855 GCA_049601855.1 Limisphaerales bacterium
CAGGTTGGCCATGCCGCCGGCGAGCACGCTGTCATCCACATCGCAGAGGGCTGACAGGGCCACGCCCTTGTGTTTGAGACCGATGATTTCGCTGATGTGCCCGCGGCCCCGGCCACGGAATCCGATCACCGCCGTGTTAATCGTGTCGCCGGGGCTGCTTTGCGCCCAGGAAGTCTTGGCGATGTAGAACGTTCCCGCAGCGGTGCCTGCGGTTTTCAGGAAGGAACGGCGATTCGTGGATTTCATGAGAATTGGACGATTGGAGCTTGGACGATAAGTCGAACTTTCTACGTGGCGCAACAGTGAACGATTCCGAAAACCCTTGCTCCCCAACGTGGGAAATGGACACTCGCCGCCCTTGGATTGGCTTCCGGACATGTCGATCGGATCTTACGTCGCCGCGTTGTCGGGGGCGTTCTGCCTGGGCTTTTCGAAGACGGGTTTTCCCGGCTTGGCCTTGGTGAATGTCTTGTTGCAGGCGGAACTGTTTGGCGCGAAGCAATCCGTGGGCATTATCCTGCCGCTGCTGATCTGCGCGGACATTCTTGTGTTTCCCATGTTTCGCAAGTTCGCGACCTGGAAGCAGATCGTTCCCTTGCTCATCCCGATCTCGTTCGGGCTCGTGATCGGCTGGGCCTGTCTCGGTCGCATCGACAACTCGATTGCCCGACCGGTGATTGGCGGGATCATTCTGGTGATGGTCGGGTTGCAACTACTGCGCGTGTATCGGCGGGAGTTCCTGGCGGACCTGCCTGATTCGAGTTCCTTTCGCTGGGGGGCGGGGCTGGTGATGGGCGTCTCCACCATGATGGCCAACGCGGCCGGCCCGGCCTACTCGATCTATGCCCTGGTGCACAAGATGCCCAAGAACGATTTCCTTGGCATCGGCGCCCGCTGTTTCCTGTTGGTGAACATTGTGAAAATCCCGTTCATGACGAATCTCGATATCATCAACACCACGTCGCTGAAGCTCGATGCCTGCCTCATCCCGGGAGTGATCGCCGGGATCCTGATCGGACGTTTGGTGATCGCGAAGATTCCGCAGAAGCTATTCGAGATTCTGCTCTATCTCTTTTCCGTTGTGGCCGGTTGTCGGCTGCTCTTCTTTTGACCGGCCGATCAACTCGATCACCATCGCCGTTCCGAGAAAGGATATGGCCATGCCCGCCGCCATTCGAAGCGTGAAACGTTCATTGAGGAACAGGTAACCCCAGAAGATCGCGCTGATCGGAATCAGAAAGGTCACGGTCGACGTCGCCATCGCGCTCGCGCTGCTGATGATCTTGAAAAACAAAAGGTAGGCCACCGCGGTGCACACCACGGCCAACAGGAGCGCGTAAACCCAAGCTTCCGTTGAGGGGCTCTTCTCCGGCCAGTGCCACAATCCCATGGGCAACATCATGATGGTTGCAGCCACTGTATTACCCGCGGCCACCACTCGCGGCGGCAAGTCCTGCATGCGATGACGCGTGAAGTTCCCGGCGATGCCGTAACAAAATGAAGCGGCCAAGGCGGCCACGATTGCCCAGCCGTCGCCACCTTCCTTGAACGACAGGCGGTCCCAGGACAGGACACCGACCCCGATGAATCCGAGCACCAGTCCGAGATATTGCGACCGGGTGAAGCGTTGTCCCAACCAGACCATGGCGACGATCGCGGTGAAGATCGGTGTGGTGGCGTTGATCAGAGAAGTGAACCCCGCCTCGAGACTCAACGTGGAATACGCGAGCAGACAAAATGGTGCCGAGGCAGCTACGAGACTCAGGAAGCTGAAATCCGCCCAGCGAATTCGCATTTCCTTGGCTTTGCCTGAAAGCAAAATGATCGGACCCAACACGATCGCCGCCGCGCCCACGCGAATGAGGATCAACCCCAGCGGACCAAACTCAGGCGCCGCCTTGCGCATGAAAAGGAACGAAGCTCCCCAGATGGTCGCCAGCAACAGCAGCCGGATGAGATCGGCGATTTTCATCGGCCGAGCGATTCCCAGGCGATCAAGGCACGCTTGCGATCGCGGCCCCAGCGGTATTCGCCGACGACACCCGTCTCGCGGATCACGCGATGACAGGGCACGAGCCAGGCGATGGGATTCGCGCCGATCGCCGTGCCCACGGCGCGGGCGGCCCGCGGTGATTCGATCGCGTCGGCCAGCTGTCCGTAGGATACGAGATTGCCCGAGGGGATTGTTACCAGCGCCTGCCAGACGCGCATCTGAAACGCCGATCCCTTTACGAAGGCCCGCAGTTTTCGCGGTCGCGCATCGCGATGTTGCGGTGCAAACATCAACTGCGCCGCCGCTTTCACGCTGGCGTCGTTGCGACTGAAATTCGCTTTCGGCCATTCCGATTTCAGTTCCTCGGTCGCTTCTTCCCGTTGTTCCACGAAACGCAGATGGCAGATCCCACGTTCGGTTTCACCGAGAATACAATCGCCGAAGGGAGTCGCCCCGAATCCGTAGACGATTTGCATGCCTTCACCCTCGCCCTTGATCTCGCCGGGCGAGGCGGCCTCCAGCGTCACGCAGAGATCGTGCAACCGCCCCGGACCGGACAAGCCGGTTTCCAAGGCCGTATCCAATACGCTCTCGCCGTCCCGCAACAGCTGGCGCGCATGCTGATGGGTGAGGCATTGGAGGAAATCCTTCGGTGTCGTGCCCGCCCAACGAGTGAACATCCGGTGGAAATGCGACGTGCTCAACCCCGCCAGCTTCGCCAGATCGCCCAACGACGGCTGCTCGCGATGGTTCTCGTCGAGGTGCCGGATGATGCGGGCGATGCGTTCGAAATCGTTCATGCGGTCAAGCTGCCACTGCGAACCGGATGCACCCACCCGATTCTTGCGCTCTATTTTCGGCG
>JBMYQZ010000749.1:0-2842 GCA_049601855.1 Limisphaerales bacterium
TAAGTGAGGGCATGGTCGATGCCGGTGTCGATCCGTTCGCGAAGATCAGTCGGCATGTGATCGCGCCAGACAAGCCAGGCTCGGAGAGTGTGGGCGGTGAGGTCGGGGCTGCTGCGATCGAAGGGAAGATTGGTCCAGCCTTTGCAGAAGGTCGGAATGCCGCCGTCGGAGTTCTGCAGATCGCACAACCATTTCACGGCCATCTCGGCGGTGGTCTGGACTTGTTGGTTGCGGCCGGCCAGACGGCTCAATGCAAGCAGGGCGCCGGGCGTATCGTCCGCGTCAGGAACGCCGCCGGTGAGATCCGTCCAGGCCCATCCGCCGGGAGCGGCGTTGGTATACGGATGAACCACCTTGTAGTGCTGGCCAAGCAGCCAGTTGGTGATTTGCTTCTGAGCGCGTTCGTCGAGCGGGAGTTCGTTCTGTTCAGAGAGCGCGTTGACGGACAACGTGGTGACCCAGGTGGCGAGATTGGTATCGATCGGCCAACTGCCGTCCGCGCGCATGGATGCGAGCAGAAACTCGATCGCCGAATGTGCCACCGGATGATCGGCGTTTCCCGCGCTGGCCAAGCTCATGGTCACGAAACTGGTCAGGGGCGTGGCTTCAAGGTAGCCGCCGCTTTCGGGTTGAATGCGACGCAGGACGTTCAGAGTGCGCTTGCGAGTCAGGTTACGGAAGGCAGAGGCGATGGGGTTGACAGTCGGCCGATGGTGATGTCGCGCCTGCCCGATGGCGATCAAGGCTGGAAGCGCGTAACTGACAACCGGAAGACGCAAGGCCGCAAACATCTCCTGCGGAAAAGCGGCGAGTTCGAAGGGCAACTGGATCACGTACCGCCATCCGTCCTTTCCAAGTCTTCCACCCAAGGTGCACATCGTCAGAATGGGAACGGAAAAGGTGCGGTCCTTGCCGTAACGCGCGGTGATTGCCTCGGCAAGTTTGTGCGGGCTGATGCCGCCGGCTTTGCCTCTCAGCCATTCCCGCGCGCGGGAAACGGTCTCCGCATATTCTTCATCGGCGCCTTTGACCGCGCCGAACGCGGCCCAGCCCAGTGCGGTGGTGCTGATGTTCGAGAAACTCTTGGTGGTATCACCCCAGCCGCCGTCATCGTTTTGATTGTCGGCAAGCCAACGCAAACCAAGGCCGATCGCGTTGCTCCGAGCCTTCTGGGTGGCGGAATCCGAAGCTTGTTCTCCCCATACCGCCAAGGCAGTCACCGCCGTTGCGGCCGAAAGCGCACTGCTTGAAAGCTCGCCCTCCCAATGTCCGGCAGAGCTGCGCTCACGCAGCAAGGCTTGGACCGCTTTGTCACGGGCGCGTTGCAGGCGTTTTTTATCCAAGCTTTTCATGCCCTGAATTGCCGTCGTTGGTATGTTCCATGCTTACCGTGCGGCGCAGATTAGAGGGCGTTCCCGCTTGAAGAAAGCGTTACGATCAGGTAACCGTTTACTCCCGAGCAAGGGATCTTGTTCCCTTGCCAATCCTGCTACGGAAAATGTCTGTCGCAAACGTCCACAATCCGAGCGTAGTCCACCACTACCCGGCACAGCAACCTCTCCCCTCCATCAACTTCGCGTGCGAAGCACCGAACGCCGAAACGGTGTTCTTGTGCGGCGATTTCAATGACTGGGATCCGGAGGCCCATCCCATGCAAAAGCTGCCCAACGGCACCTGGAAGCGCCAGGTGCAGTTACCGCAGGGTGAGCATCACTACTGGTTCCTCGTCGATGGCAAGCCCCGCCTCGATCCCAATGCCCACCGCATCAACAATGATCTGCTCCAGCACAAGGTCTCGTTGTTGATGGTGGCTTGAATCACACCTCGGTAAACCTACCCAGAATCCTCCGGCGTCTTCACCGCCCACGGTGAAAACCGCCGATTTTTCCGGCGGCGGCAAAACACCGGGTCGACTTCGCTGAATAAGCGTTGCCCCCCGTTACCCCCTTCCTATTTTCCGCCCCTCGCAAATTCGCGTTAATCTAACTACCAAGAATCAAAATGTTCAAAGCACGCCTCATGAAGTTGGCCGGCCTCCTGGCCGCCGGAACCCTCTGCCTGCTGCCCGGACAAGGTCGCGCCCAATCCGGCGTCACCTCGGGCATCGTCGCCATCAACAAGACCGCTCCGCCCTTGGTCGCCCTCGGCGAGCAATATGAGAACACTGTCACGGTTACGGCTATCGAAAGCGCCGGTAACATCGTCGTGAGTGACACCGTGCCGAGTGGCGCGAGCTTCGTGAGCAGCCAGCCGCCCGCCAGCAAGACGGGCAACACGCTCACTTGGAACATCACCTCTTTGAAACAAGGCGCCTCGCAGGTCATCAAGATCAGGTTGAAAGCCGAGAAGGAAGGCGACTTCACCAGCTGTGCGACGGTTTCCGCCGTGCCGCTGTGGTGCGTGACCACCAAGATCGGCAAGCCGCGCATTGAGATCAGCAAGGCCGGTCCGTCCAGCGCCGTGGTCAACCAGCCGCTCACCTACACCATCGTCGTCGGAAATCCCGGCAACATGGTCGCCAAGAACGTGGTTGTGACTGACACCATTCCTGCCGGTCTGCGCCACTCTTCCGGTCAATCCACCTACACCTGGAACATCGGCGACCTCGCACCGCAACAAAAAGAGACCCGCACGATCCTGCTGACTGGCACTCGGGGCGGCGACTTCTGCAACAAGGTCCTCGCCAAATCTTCCAACGCCGGCCAAGCCGAAGCCGAAGCCTGCACCAAGATTCTCGTGCCCGGCTTGAACGTCGACAAGAGCGGCCCGCCGATGCAATTCCTCGGCAAGCGCGCCACCTACACCATCAAGGTGACCAACTCGGGTCAGACCACGTTGAACG
>JBMYQZ010000750.1:0-2841 GCA_049601855.1 Limisphaerales bacterium
GTCGTCACCGTGCCCTTCGCATGAATGGCCGTCCACGCAATGAGACAGAATTCAAATGAGAACAGATGATAATTCAGCGCCTGTTCGCGATTGCCACCATCGGAGGCAAACTGTTTCAGCACCTCCGTTTCCCAAAAGCCCTGCAGTTCATCCAGGCTCGTGCACCACACCGCGAGATTTGGCCAACGCACCAGCGCCGCGATCAGCCCCGTGAGTTCGCCGATAAGATGATTGTTCGCCGACGAGCCAAAGGAACGATGCCGCCAGGTGTAGGCCACATGTGAAGGGAGAATCTCGTAGCGCAAGGTTTCCAGTTCGGCATCGAAGTTCCATTCCTCCGCCATCTCGGAAAGCAAGGCATCGATCCAGACAAATTGGATCAAGCGAAAGCCGGTCTCCAAGGCGCTGGTCCAGTTCCAGCCTTTGAATGGCGGATTGTGTTTCACCCAGTCTTCAAGCCAAACGATGCACTTGCGCGCGGCGTTTTCGTCCTTGAGGTAGTACCCAGCCATCGCCAGCCGGGTGAGTTGCTGCCAGCGATTGATCTCCCAGATCAATTTGATGTCCGCGCCATCGGGCAGGCTACGGTGATTGAGCTTGAAGGCGTTGCGGTTGTTCTTCAGGTCCTTGCCGACGAGATAATCACAATGCCAATGAGGAGGATCGTCCACCTTCAGCTCCACGTGACCGAAGGCTTTCCATCGTCCCTCCATGATCGCCTCCACCTCCGCAACCAGAGCCTTGGTGACTTCGACGGGAACGTCTTCGCGGGAAGGCAGCGCGGGATAATCCGAATTGGCCACGATGCGAATGGAGGCCCAATCCCGGTCGCGCAAGGAGTCCGATTTCTCACGGATCTTTTTGCGCGCCCGCAACAGCATCTCACCTGGAGACATGGCCTTCAGGCGATGGAAGTACCAATCGAGATTCGGCATTCGCACCGGGAGAATAGACACCTCTCAGGGTTGTGGCGAGCCCGCGTTCAATAGCGGTCGACCCGCTCCAGCGGAACGGGCGCCAGGCGCAAGCGCAACCGCGCCAAAGCGCGCAGACAGTTCTGCGCCCGAAATGCCAGCGGCCCCAGCAAGGGGTTCTTCGCCAAGGCGATTTTCCAAGGCGACATGACGGGCTCTTCGTCCGCCTTGGGTGCTTCTACCGGCGCTTGTTCGCCTCGCTCGGCATTCAGCGTGGCTTCGTAAAGGGGCCGACCCTGCACGGGAACCCGATCATGCGTCGACTTGTCCGTTTTCGTGCACACGCTGAACACAGCGTACATCCCCGAACCGAGTTCGCCATTTGCGGCGTCTTGCAGGGCTCCCGGTTCGTAACGATAAAAGCTCCAGGCTCCGACCGGATTGAGCACGTCGTATCGGACCAACTCACACGAGTTCACCTCCCAGCCGTTGGAGTGATAGTAGTCCCAGACGAAGGTCGGCGAAAACATATAGAAGCCGTGATCGGTGTGATTTGAAGACGGCGCCATGTGCACCATGCGACCACCCGGTTTCAACAGGCGGAACACGTTTTTCAACAAATTCGGCGTGTGAAATACGTGCTCCATGGTTCCGCCGTCCACCACCATGTCAAACTGCCCCACCAATTTTTCCGGCAACTCCGCTTCGTTGAGGTCGAACACATGATCCGCTTCCTCGTAGGCCGAAAAATCCATCGCCTCGCTGCTCTCAAATCCGAGGCAATGAAAGAACGAATCGTCGGCGATGAAATCCAACGCGGCCATGGACTTCTTGCGCGAAAGTCTGATCTCTTTGTGTCCCGATAACTGGAACGACGTATCCCGCGCGACACGCTTGAGAGTATCGTGGGAAAAGCCGATATCCTGTCGCCCCAGACTCAATACCCGGCCGCTGAAAGGTTGCCGTTTGGCTTCCCTCATCAAATATCGTGCCGCTGATTTGGCGATTCCCATTGGTGTCAGCTAGATGTAGCAAGCGCGGAAATTTGGGGTCAACCTACTTCTGAATTAGATAACGGCCGACGGCGCGCCCAAATGCCCGACCGTAGTTGAGGTATCCGTCCTGCGTGCTGTTCGGTGTATTCCAAGAAGTCTCCAAGGTGAGCGCCACGACATGGTCGGCGGTATTTTCGGCGATCCAATTCTTGCTGATCGCGCGCCAGAGCGGGTGATAGCCGGGACCGGAAATCCGCAGACGCTTGGAAAAGTTCAGGGGTTCCTTGCCCAACGTCTCCAGACACAGCTCGTGAAACTGTTGTTGGTTCTTGCTGCGCGCTGGTGGCAGATGCGTTTTCGGCGGCGCAAAGAAAAAAGGGACACTGTCTCCGGGGCCGGGATTATGAAGGTCGATAAACAGATCGAAGGTGCCCGCGTCGTTGAGAGCGCGAATACCCGTCTGCGCCGCAGCGACTTCCGCCCACACTGGCTGGTCCGACCAATCACGATTGTGATCGTGCGGCAACTGGTTCTTCCCGCCGGCACCACGCTCGACGTTGTCGACATCCATGATCGGCACAATGACCAGCTTCGTCGTGGTCCTCAAGCGCACCGCCAACTTGTCCTCCGAGCACAGCCATTCCACCAAGCCGCGCCCCACCCAACTCGCCCCGCTTTCCCACGCGTGCTGACGCGCTTGGATCCACGTGCCGCGTTTGGCGTTCTTCGGGTTCCAGCGCAATGCGGGGACGCTCTTGCCCTCGTTGCTTTGGCACAACTCGAAAGCCTCCGCGCCGGCGTGTTGTTTCGCCGCCCAGTCAACCAACTGCTGCGCATCCGTCAGTTGAAACGGCGGTCCCCAGGCGAAGTGAATCGTCTCACTCACGGACTGATGAACGTAGACAGAGTCCTTCTGTGGCCGGGTATGGTTC
>JBMYQZ010000751.1:0-2821 GCA_049601855.1 Limisphaerales bacterium
CATGAGGTTCGGCACCTTGTCTCCGTCGGGATCCTTGTCAGGCCCGAGATCCGCCACTGCGAGACCGAAGCCGCCCACCCAGGTGGCGAAGGCGGACATCGTCGCGCCGGGAAAATCTCCGATCACGATGCCCTGCTCATCGGCACCATGCGCATCGATGCCTAAAATGGGTTGATAGTCATCCGCAGTGAAGCCCAGAAGATCGGCCATCTTCGCGTAGATCGGCCCATCACTGAATAAGGTGGGCTCCTGGCCCGCCGGCCCTTTGCTGACCCTCACCGTCGTTGCGCGTGCGTCGCCATCGAATGTTCCCTCGAATACGTCGCGGATATTCGTGGTGGTTTTGTTGGTGTCGATGTTCAGCGCTGCCGCCGAGAACGCCACCTTGGTTCCGTCTCCAGAAATATCGTAAAATACCGGAGCCGAGTCTGCGACCGCTTCGCTCGGAGTGGAACTGCCGAGCCAGACATTGCCGGTCGCCAAGTCTCTGACATAGACATCGGCGCTGAGGTTTGCATGCCCCGGAATAAATGTTTTCACGTCGAAGACTCCGATGGCCGAACCGGCGAAGGCTACTTTGGAGCCATCGTAACTGCTTCGTGGGCCGGCAAAATTCCCGAAGATCACTTCGTTGTTATGATTCAAACTGATCAGGTCCACCGCGCCGTTTTGAAGATTGTGTCGGTAACACATGTAGAGCGTGTTTGCGGCGATTGTATCCGTGGTCACATCCGACCCTTTCGCGCTGAAGAAGATAAACTTCCCGTCCCGGCTGAAATCGAAGTGCCCTTCATTGTCGATCCCGCCCACCGTCAACAGACCACCCATGTGGTTGCGGCTTACAATCGCAAGAGACCCGTCTTGATGATCATACAAGTAGATGTCTCCTTTCCCATTCGTGTCCTCTGCCAACAGGTTTGAGGCGAGGAAAAAAAGGCGATATAGCGACCATCCGCTGAAATGATCGGTCGTTTGCACGCGCCATTCGGATTTCCCATGTCGGTCGCGGGATTGATCCATTTGCTTGTTCCGGCGATCCGATCATACCGATATATCCGATTGCCGACTCCGTTTACAAAAGCGGCAAAAAGTCCATTGCTACTGACCGTGGGGAAAGATCCGTAAATGCCCGCCCCAGTCTCGTCCACACTCGCCAGATGCAACGTGCCATCGCTCAGATTGCGAAGGTAGGCGTTGAAGCTCCCCGGATTGGTACCCAGCAATTGGGCCTGTGAATAGAACGCGACATAGGTGCCATCGGGGCTGATGTCCGACAACTCCGCGCCCCCGCTGCCTGGAACAGGATCTCCCGTTGCATCTGCGGTGACGCGCCTAACCTCGGCGGTGTGTCCCAGTGAGGCGGTGAACAGAATGGCAAGTATCGAGACCACCCACTGGTGTCCGCTTTTCGATTTTTTCATTTGGTTGTTTCCCGTAGCTGGCGGCAATTCACGTCCGCAAGATCAGCTGACTAACTCTGAATCCCGGTAGAAATTATAGATGAATGATCAAATTATTTAGCCTCAGAGTCAATTGTGAAGACCGTGGTGCTTGGTGGCCAGAAACTGAAATGACGGAGCATTTCCTTCCAGTGAATTGATTACCAAATGGATTTGAGTTCGTGGACGGTGAGGGAATCGATTGGCAGAGCGGGGTTGCCTTCGATGTCGATCTCGCGATTCGCCGCCATGGGAACGACGACAAAGCTCGCGGCAGACTGGCCGTCATTGACGAACAATTCGAGTGACGCGCGGTCGATGAGGGCGCGGAGGGTGATCTTGCCGTCGATGGCGCGTGCGGGAATTCGGCGGATGCCGTTGTCGCGGTAAGGGCCCTTGCGATTCCAGGCGGCGCTTTCGCCGGCGACGCGGGCGCTGTTGGTGAAGACGAATTCCTTCGCCTTGGCTTCGTAACGGACGCGCTGGCCGCGGAGGTTGAGGGTGAAATCTTCGGCGGCGCAGCGGAGAGTGACGTCGATGAACTCGGGTTCGAAGCTGTTGAGTTTCACTCGGGCTTGTTTGGCAGAGAGGTTCTCGAGCTTCACGCTCTTGGTGTAGTGCTTTTCGATTTCCTTCACTGGGTTACGAAACATGCGGAGACCGTCAGGGGTGGTGCGCAAGGTGATCTCGACGGGGACGGACATCTGTTGCGTGAAGGGCATGCCGGCTTCAAGGAACGGGCGGTAGCCGCGCTGCTTGCTCCGCAGCCAACCGACGTGGACGGTGCGGCCATCGGGGGCTTGATTGAAGGCTTGGGCGGCATACCAGGCGTCGCCATATTCGAATCGGAGGCGGTCGCCGTTATCATCGTTGTCGCCGAAGCCTTTCCATTTGCCGCCGTTGAATTCGCCGACTTCGTAACGACCCGGCGCGTCGGCGATGACCCATTTGCGATTATTGGGATCGCCGTCCACGGCGACGTGAAACATGTCGATGCATTCGGCGGCCTTGTTGGGGATGTCGCCCATGATCTTCCAGTTGAGGAGGTCGGTGGACTTCCAGAGGCGAACGGCGCGGTCCTTGCCGCCGATCATCATGATCGTGACGTAGTGTTTGCCGGGCGCGTAGTAGAAGACGCGGGGATCTCGCTGTCCCTTGGAGAAACCCTCCTGATGGGGAATGACCGGTTTGCCGCCGTTGATCTTGGTCCAGGTTCTTCCCTTGTCGGTACTGTAAGCGCCGCCCTGGAAAAACTTCTCATGAGTGGCCGAGTAGAGGGCAAACAGAGTCTTGGTGTCACCTTTCTGCATTCCCAACGCGTTGAGTTCATCGACCAGCCCCGGTGCCCATGCGGCATTCGCCGGCACATTCGGGGTGGCCCG
>JBMYQZ010000752.1:0-2819 GCA_049601855.1 Limisphaerales bacterium
CTCCGGTCGTGATTGCCGCCTCGATCGCCCCACGGCCGAAACCGGAAGCCAAGCCGGTCAGAACCCTGCTGGTCGCGGCCGCAACGAGCACGAATCGCAAGATCCACACGATCGGCAAAGGCGAATACCCGGCCAAGATCGCGCGCCACTATGGCATCAAACTGGATGCACTTTTGAAGGCAAATCCGGGCATAGATCCACGAAAAATGCAGATTGGGGACAAGGTTCGGATTCCCAAGTCGTAGGAATGATTCTTGGCAACGGTGACTCTCTGTCGCCGGGGTCAGAGAGCTGCCGTGAAGGCTTGGCCTCCTCGGCGGCCAAGAGCCACCGCTACGAAACCAGATCCACAGGGCCGCCGGAGGAGAGTTTCTTGTTTCCGAATGTGTCCAACCTGTGACCCATGGCGTGGGCGACGGCGAGCCAAAGGCGGTTGTGGGCCTGGCCTTTGAAGTCGAGCGAGCGGCCGGTGTTGAAGCCGAGGCCGTTGCCGAGCAGGACCATCGGGATGTTGTCCAAGGTGTGACTGTTGCCCTGCCCCAGTTCATTGGTCCACACGATGGTGGTGTGATCGAGCATTGTGCCGTCAGCGCCGGGCTCGGGAATGGAATCGAGTTTCCGGGCGAGGTAAGCGAGTTCACCAGCGAACCACGTGTTGATCTTGGTCAGTTCGTCCTGGGCCTTCTTGTTCTTATCGGGCTCGTGGGAAAGGGTGTGGTGCGTGGTCTTGATGCCCAGCCAGCCCATTCTTGCCTGACCGACGGACTTGGTGAACTGCAGGGTCGCCACGCGCGCCATGTCGTTGGCGAAGCTGTTGACCAAGAGATCCATCTGCATGCGACTGAGGCGCGGAACGTTGTCGTTCGCTTCGGCGACACCCTCGGCCAAATCCGGCGCACCAAACTTCAGCTTCTGTTTCCCGGCGGCACGAAGGTCGGTTTCCATTCGTGACACGAGTTCCTGGTGTTCCTCCAAGAGCAGACGATCTTCCGGACTAATCTGGGCGTAGACTTTCTTCAGGTCGGACCGCACCTCGTCGAGGATGCCTTGAATGCTCTTCCGATCCTTGGAACGACCGTAGAGTTTCCTGTACATCTCGTACGGATCATCGGTCGGTGTGACGGGCTTGTTCGGTCCCGCGTAAGACATACGGGTCCAGGGATCCGCTCGGTCAGTGACACCGACGCCGAATTCGAGCGAGCCAAAGCGCGTGCGGGTGGCTTCGTTCGATTGCAGAAAGTTCTTCAGCTCTTGATCAATCGAAATACCACTGGCCCAACCGGCCGGGGTATCAGATCCGCCTTGGATATTGCCAGGGAACAGCTCGATGCCGGTAAGCAAACAGCTCATCCCCCGCATGTGCCGGTCGCCATCGCCCTTCACCTTGTTGTGCATCCCCTTGAGGACGAGCAGGCGATCCTTGAACTCGGCCAAAGGTTTCATGATTTCCTTGAGCTTGAAATCAGCGCCGGTCTCATTCGGCCAATAGTTTGGCGGAATCGTGCCGTTGGGGCTGAACATGATGATCAACCGCTGACGTTTGCCGACGGTCTTGGCCTGTCCGAGACTGGGCAGTCCGGTCACAAAAGGCAGGACGGCCGTGCCGACGCCCAGGTTGGATACAAAATCGCGTCTGTTCATTCTCTCAATCAGGTTGGTCTATTTTACCACGCCATACGCCGCGGAGGCAGTGACGATTTCCACCAGCAATTCGCGGATATTGCAGTTGCTGGAGGTGAATTTCCGGTGCAATTCGTCGACCAGTCCGTCGCCGTAGGCACGAATGGGCTGCTTGACGACGTGGTGAAAGAGTTTCTCGATGAAGGCTTTTTGCGCACCCGGATCGTGGGCAGCATATTTCGCAAGATCGTGCGCTCCATGCAGGCGCACCTTCTTGCCCGACTGGGTCGGGTATTCGGACGAGGCATCGATCGGCTTCCGATTCTCCTTCGTACGAAAGCGTCCGACGGCGTCGTAATTCTCTAGGCTGAACCCCAGCGGATTGATCACCGCGTGGCAATTCTGGCAGGAAGCCGGTTTGGTCAACTTGGCCACCTTCTCGCGCATCGTCAGGTTGGGATCGAAATCAGAATCCTTGAACTCGGTCGCATTGGGAGGCGGTTTCAAGGAGCGTCCCAGCATGTTACGCGTCACAAATACCCCGCGGTGGATCGGGGAGGTCGTGCTCGGATAGGCGAACTGCGCGAGCAGGTAAGGATGGGTCAACACGCCGGATCGCTGGTTCTTGGCAAAGGACACCTTCTCAAAGGCCTCCCCTCCGGAATGTTTACCACCATAGAATTTCGCCATCCGCGCACTCATCAGGACCTCGTTCCCCAACAGAAGCTTGCGATAATCACCGTCGCCTTGCCATACGACCTCTTCCAGAAAGTGATTAAGCGAACTGCGCAGATCCGCCACCAGCGCCTTGTCGAAGCCCGGATACAGTTTCGGATCTTTCGCCAGATCCTCGCCACGCTCAAACTCCAGCCAATGTTCGAAAAAGGCACGGAGCTTGGCCCGAGCTCGCGGATTCTTCAGCATCTGTTGGGCCCGGGAACGGATCTGGTTGTGATTCGCGAACTGGCCTCGCTCGGCCTGCACGGTCAACGATCGGTCCGGCACTGAATCCCACAACCCGAAGGCGAGACGCTCAGCCACGGTGTGGGCGTCGGGATTCTGATTGTTCAACCCAAGATAGAGGAAGCGTGGCGACTTCAGCGTGAGCAACATGGATTTCTTCAGCGCGACTTCAGGACTCTTCTCCTCGTCAAAGAATCGATCGATGTAACTCCGACGCAGTTCCTCGGACAACGGTC
>JBMYQZ010000753.1:0-2813 GCA_049601855.1 Limisphaerales bacterium
CATGTATCTCAACTGATCTGCTGAATCGTCGTCAGCTCTTGAAACGAAGCGCTGTCGGCTTCGGACAGTTGGCCTTCACTGCGATGCTCGCGCAGGCGAATCCATTGGCGCCCAAGCAGACACCGATGCGCGCACGCGCCAAACGGGTGGTGTTCCTGTTCATGAAAGGCGGCCCTTCCCACGTCGATACCTTCGACCCCAAACCGCTCCTCGATCGCGATCACGGCAAGAAGCCACCCTTCGATCTCCCGCGGGTCACTTTTGCTGAACAGGGCAACCTCCTGCGTTCGCCGTGGACCTTCAAGCAACACGGCCAAGGTGGCCTGCCCGTGAGCAGTCTTTTTCCCAACGTCGCCCAATGTGCCGACGACCTTTGCGTGTTGCGCTCCGTTCACGGTACCAACCCCTCCCACGGCGGCGCGCTCCTCAAGCTGCACACCGGCAGCGACAATTTCATCCGACCCAGCATGGGCGCCTGGGTTGTTTACGGTCTCGGGACGGAGAATCAAAACCTGCCCGCCTTTCTTACGATCTGCCCGACACTCGCCCACGGAGGCGTGAGCAATTGGGGCGCGCAATTCCTTCCCGCCCATTGCCAGGGCACACCACTCGGCAATGCCAGCCTCGCTGCCACGCAAGCCACGGTGAAGAACATCCGCAATCAACGGATTGACTCCGAGACTCAACGACGCCAACTGGATCTGATCGCCGCGATGAATCGTGATCACCTGCGGTTGAATGGATCCAATAACGCCCTGTCCGGTCGTTTGAACTCCTTCGAACTCGCGTACCGCATGCAGACCGCCATGCCCGATGCGCAGGACATCTCGAAGGAATCCCAGACCACCCATCGTCTCTACGGCATCGACGATCCGGTCACCGAAGACTTCGGCCGCCAATGCCTCATGGCCCGGCGTTTCCTCGAACGCGGTGTCCGTTTCGTGCAGGTCACGCACAGCGACAGCTACGTGCAATGGGATCAACATTCGAACCTCTACCACGGCCACACCAAGAACGCCGCCGAAGTCGACAAACCGATAGCGGGTTTCCTTCGCGACCTGAAATCTCGCGGCCTCCTCGACGACACCCTCGTCATGTGGGGCGGCGAATTTGGCCGTACTCCCACCGCGCAAGGCACCAACGGTCGCGACCACAACCCCCACGGCTTCACCATGTGGTTCGCCGGCGCCGGCGTTAAAGGTGGCAACGCCTACGGTTCCACGGACGACTACGGCTACTACGCCCAGGAGAATAAGATGCACGTCCATGATCTCCACGCGACGATGCTCTACGTCCTCGGCCTGGAACACACCGACCTCACCTTCCGCCACGCCGGTCGCGACCACCGCTTAACCGATGTGCACGGCGACGCGGCGACTTCGATTTTCACCTGAGCTGCTGTCGCTCCATCCACTTGCTGAGGCGTTTCTCCAAGCGTTCTCGTTGGGTGCGGAAACGATCGAGGCCATAGAGGTTGCGCGTTTCTCCCGGATCCTTCTTCAAGTGGAACAACTCGTGCCGTGTTCCGGAATCAAGCGGCAGACCAGAGGCGTCGTGGTAGCGGATCAGTTTCCAATCATCGGTCCGGATCATGCGCAGGTGGGGGATTTCTCCGTCGTTACCGAGGTGGACCATGTCGTAGGTGTCGAACCAGGCGGTGCGGCGGGTCTTGGGTCTTCCTTTTAACAGCGGAAGCAGACTCTCTCCATCGACGTCTGGTGAAGAGATTCCGACGGCATCGGCGACGGTCGGGAGAATGTCAATGGTGGCAACCGGTGCGTGATTGGTGGTCCCGGGTTTGACGACGCCCGGCCAGCGGATGATGAAGGGCACGAGGATGGAGTCGTCGAACATGTTCGGGCGGCGAAGCCTGGCGCGTTCGTCGCGGTGGATGAAGCGGGCGTTGCCTTTGCCGAGGAGGTCGTGTTGGCCGACCATGAAGCCGTTGTCGCCAATGAAGATCACGAGGGTGTTGTGGGTGAGCTTGAGCTCGTCGAGGCGCATCAGGACGCGGCCCATGTTGCGATCGGCGCAGGTGATGTTGGCGTAGTAGAGGCGGGTCAGACGCAGCAGTTCCGGGCGATCGATGGCGTCGGTGTTCGGTAATTTGAGATTCTTATTGGCGTAGTGAGCCTTGTCCGCGTCGGTGATGGCGCCCCACGGGAGGTGGGGAAGGTAGATGCTGAAGAAAAGGAAGAAGGGTCGGTTTCGGTTCTGCTCGATGAAGTTGATCGCCCGGTCGGCGAGCACGTCAGTGTGATTGGTGGCGGAGCGAAAGCGCGGGACTTCCTTGCCGTCGATGAGGAACGGGATTTGGCCGACTCCGTTGGGATTCTTGCCAGGAGCGATGTAGCGATAGCCTTCGGCATGATCGAAGCCAAAATGGGTCGGGTAGTACTTCGGGCCGTAGCCGAGATGCCACTTGCCGACGAGGCCGGTAGCGTAGCCTTGTCCCTTCAACATTGACGCGATCGATTTCGTGCCGGCGGGAAGACCGACGTCTTCCTTAACGGGGTTGCCGTAGGCGATGTAATCCGGGATGCCGACGCGGTGCGTGTAGAGTCCCGTCAGGAGCATTGCACGGGAGGGGGAACAGACGGGTTTCGTGAAGCCCTGCGTGAAGCGCATTCCTTCTGCGGCGAGACGATCCATCGTGGGGGTATAGACGTCTTTGTTGCCATAGGCGCCGACGGCCCATTGCGCGTGGTCGTCGGTGTAGATGAGAAGAATGTTCGGTCGTTTGGCCTTGCCTTCCTCGGCACCAGCGGCACGGTTCGTCAGGACGGTCAACTGTGACGTCACGACGGCCAGCA
>JBMYQZ010000754.1:0-2810 GCA_049601855.1 Limisphaerales bacterium
GATAACGATTCACCGGCAACCATTCACGCTCAAACACCTCCACCCGCGCGCCATGTTTTTCGAACGCGTATTGCATCAAAGGCGCATCGAAGGCCGGATAACCCAGCACCATCGCTATCCTTGGCCCACTCGGAAACGAAGTCGGGTAGAGAAACTGATCGGTTGCCGGAGCGATCATTCGCGGTTTCTGATCCGTTCCATCCAAATCCAGTCGTCCCCACCGCCCAACTCGCGTTCCCTTCGACGTCGTTCCGCCACCCGTTTCATATTCACGGTAGAAATCTCCTGTCGTCCATCCCGTCTCTTGATACCGATCCGTGCTTCGAAATGTCTTCAGGAACGCTTCTTTCCCGCCGGCCTTCAACTCATGCGACCAATACTGGTTGAACCTCGCCGTGAACTTCGCTCCTTCCTTCGGCAACAGCTCACCCGGCATTCCCGTGTCGTGAAGGAACACATTCCACTCAATCCGCCGACTCGTCCCCTTTCCCATCGCCTTGCTCCAACCCGCCGCGTAGTAACTGCGCCACGGTGCCACCCGCATGCGCACCGTGTTCCGCACGAACGCGATCGGCTCCCACGCCGGGCTTCCGTGATCCCCTGCCACGCGACCAAACGTCGTGATCGGACCGGACACAGGCTGCTGGTAGAGCACGGGGTCGCGCAAATCGAACACGTTTTCAAAGATTTGAACCTCCTCCCCGAGTTGCTTGTCGCCAGTTTCGTTGATCGTCTTCTGCCGCCCGTGCCCCACTCCAAACGCGAAGGCCGTCGACACCCGCGAAATCCGGTTGTGATGAAAACTCGAAAGTCCGATCGTCGTGCCGTCGTAGGCCGTGCGACAGGTGATGAAGAAGCCGTCGTCACTGATGTTGTCCAACAGGCAATGATGAATCTCCACCCCATCGACGTTCCCGACGAAGACCCCATCCACACAATCCGTAAACTCGCATTGGACGAATTCGAAATCACGATTGGGCCGTGCCGGCGGACTCCACGAACTCGCCGAGATGATCCGTGCCTCAAGCGACCGATACTTCAAACTCCAACGCCACAACCACGGCGCCGCGATTCCTCGAAACGCCGAGTTCACACAGCGCAATCCGCTCGTGCTTTCGACACGCATCGCCGACTTGCCACCGTAGCTCGTCACGTTGTCCAAGGTGATGTTGGCGCAATCTTCGATGTTGATCGTTGCCTCTCGCGCCCCGCGCACCACCAAATCCTGCAAAACGACGTGGGAAGCCTGATTCAACTCCAATGCCGACTTCCCCGCCCCCGCAATGACGAGACGCAACTTCCGCGGATCCGTTTCCCCTCGATAATTGTTCGTCTCTCCAATGCTCGGCTGCTGCGTGTGCGCCAATCGAACATGAATCCGTTTGTCCTCCGGGTTCAGAAACACACCCGGCCCACAATACAAACCCGATCCTCGCAACACCTTCGGCCCCTCGAGTTTCTGAAACAGATGATTGTCACTCCGCAAATCCGTATCAAAGCGATACCCATGCAAAGGCACCATCGAGTCCGCGAAATTGCCCAAAAGATTCGCTCCATCCTTCCGCACCGGCAGATCCGGAAAAGCCGTCCGCGATCGATACTCCCCCTTCCCCAGCGGCTCCCAAGCCTCCGCCGGATCGAGATAGAATTCCGACAGCCCGCCATCAATGATCGCCACCTCGCCACTCGCCGAACGAATTGTCACGGGCTTCTCGGCCGGTGCCTGCGATCCGATCCGCACATGTTCGTGATACACTCCACCGCGCAAAACCAGGGTCTCTCCTGCACTTAGTTGCCCCACCCCATGCGCGATCGTTCGCCAAGGACGCTCCCGGGTCCCCGCGCTCGCGTCATCCCCCTTCTTCCCATCCACAAACCGTGCGACCGATTCGTCCACCGCCCGCTTCACGCCTTCGTGCAGCGGCCGCATCGCCGCCCCCGCAGGCAGGCAGTAAAGCAACAACAACAACGCCAACGTGGATCGCATTCTCACGGTAATCTCCACGCGCAGGTGCCATTCGACGAGCCGCAATTTCATCGCCCTCACAGGAATTGAATCGAACGAAGCATACCCAACTGCTTCCATCCGGCATGTGGCCGGACGATCCCAACTGGCAGATGACCGGGCTGTTCCTGCTGGCCGTGGCACTCACCGGGGTCGCAATGAAGCTGGTCGTCCAGTTTCAACCAAGCCAAGCGACCGAAAAGCGATCCCGCGTATTCTGGCTGCTGCTCTCGCCCACTTCACATCGTCGATTGCAGTCGATCAAGATTCGCGCCGTGTTGCTTCGAACGTTGGGATCAATTGGCCTGCTCATCTTGTGTTACCAGGTCTACTGGCCGCTGTTGGTTCAAAACTTGGGTATCCGCGGAGTCATCCTGAGCTACGCGGCGGCGCCGGTTCTCTTGGTGGTCTCGGAAACCCCATTGTATTGCTGATCCTGCTGCTGATCATTCTGCTGGTCTTCGGTCGGGGACGCATTCCCGGCCTGATGGGCGACATGGCCAAGGGCATCAACGCGTTTCGCTCCGGTCTGAAAGACGACAAAAAGGGCGAAGAGGGCGAGGGCGAAGCTTCGGCCAAGACCATCGACCACGATGAGTCGAGTGAAACCGTCAAGTCTGAGACCGGCAGCAAAGAAAACGCTTAAGACGGCATAGGGCGACGCTTTGATCGCCCTATGCCCTGAACGCGAGGATTCGCTGTGTTTGGGTTGGGAATGACCGAAATGATCGTGATCGGCGGCATTGCGCTGCTGGTCGTTGGTCCCAAAGACTTGCCAAAGGTCTTCAAGGGCATTGCTTCGGTC
>JBMYQZ010000755.1:0-2806 GCA_049601855.1 Limisphaerales bacterium
GCGGTCAATTGCTGGATGAAGCCGCCGTGGCAGAAGCCCTCAACAAGGATCGTCTCGCGGGCGCCGCCCTCGACGTGCTTTCGAGCGAACCTCCGGCAGCGGACAATCCGCTGCTCTCCGCTAAGAACTGTCTCATCACGCCGCACAACGCCTGGGCATCCCGCTCCGCGCGCCAACGGCTCTTGCAGGTCTCGGTGGAAAACCTGAAGAGCTTCATCGACGGTCAGCCGCAAAATGTCGTAAGCTGAACCCGTCGGAAAGGATCGGACTGCACTGACCAACAAGATCGAAATACCGGAAGAACTCGGCCACATCCTGGCCCACACCCCTGCGCTGTCCCAGTCCTACCTCGTCGGCGGCTGCGTCCGTGACGCACTGCTCGGCATCCCCGTGAAGGACTACGACGTCGAATGCTTCGGCATTGCGTACGACGCAATGGCAGCCGACCTGAAGCAATGGGGCCGCACCGATCTGGTCGGCAAGTCTTTCGGCGTCATCAAGCTCACGACCCGTAGCGGGTTGGACTACGACTTTGCCATCCCACGCCGCGACAACAAGACCGGCATTGGACACAAGGGTTTTGAAGTCGAATTCGACCCAAACATCACGACCGAGGAAGCCGCCGAGCGACGCGACTTCACGATCAGCACCCTGATGTTCGATCCGCGTGAACAACGAATCATCGATCACTTCGACGGAGAGAAACACCTGCGCGAAAAACGTCTGCGCCACACCAGCGGTGCCTTCGCGGAGGATCCACTCCGGGTGTTGCGCGGCATGCAGTTCGCCGCCCGCTTCGATCTGAAAGCGGATCCGGAAACCATTGAGCTTTGTCGATCCATCCGGGATTCCTTCACTGAGCTCGCCGTCGAGCGGGTGTTGGAGGAATGGCTCAAATGGGCTTCCAAGAGCCGCAAGCCTTCAGCCGGCATTCTGTTCCTTGAAGCAACCGGCTGGCTCGATCACTTCCCCGAAATCGCGGACTTACGCAAGACGCCGCAGGATCCGCATTGGCATCCGGAAGGCGACGCCCTTGCTCACACCTTGCATTGTCTCGATGCCATGGTGCAACTACCGGAATGGCAGGAGGCAGAAAGGAACACCCGGGTGGTGCTGACCTTCGGCATTCTGGCTCACGACTTCGGCAAACCCGCGACAACCAGGACCGAGTTCAAGGAAAAACACGGCCGCGATTGCATCATCTCACCGGGACACGACGAAATAGGAGTTCCGCTCACCGAATTGTTTCTCACGCGCATCGGCGCTCCCAACGAATTGCACAAGCACGTCCCTCCACTCGTGCGCTGCCACCTCGCGCATTTGCAGGAAATCAATCCACGTTCAGTGAGAAGACTGGCCCGTCGCCTCGCGCCGGCCACCATCGAAGAACTCTGCGCCGTGATCCAGGCAGATCACAATGGTCGACCACCCAATCCGCCCAAGACGCCGGACGGAGTCATCAAACTGCGAGCCCAAGCCCACGATTTGAAACTCGAAGCGGAGGCACCCAGGCGCATTCTGCTTGGACGTCACCTCATCGATCGCGGAATGAAACCCGGAAAGGAATTCGGAGACATCCTGTCCTCAGCCTTCGAGGCCCAACTGGATGGCGCGTTCACGGACCTGGAAGGAGCCCAAGGATGGTTGGCCGAGCATCTGCAACCACGCCGATAGCTCAGGACACGCGACGATTTCAGATAATCCAAATGGCACTAAGCAGGTGGCCAATACGTAGCCGTTTTCAACCGGCTCCATTGCTGGTTGAACACCCGCCGCTCGACACGCTTCCGCGCGCACAGATACCAACCTACTTCGCCGTCGGCTGAACGATCTCGGAATGGCGCAGAACGTATTTGCCGTCCTTGCGGATGCGGGTCTGCGTGAGCACAAGCGGATCGTCACCCTGAGAGGAAGCGTAGGCTTCGGTGTAGATCTGCATATCGTCGCTCACCACTTCCATCCTGGCAGGTTCACCGGCCTTGAAGACAACGCGAGGAGTGGAGAGTACACGCTCCTTTTCCCCATCGACGACAGATACTTTCCAGTTCGCCTCATAGGTCTTGGGCTGGGCGAGTTTGTGAACCTTGACGCTGCTGCGGTACGGTGACGGCGATTGACAGCCGCTGACGAAGAGGGCTGTGACGAAGGTGAGAGAGAGCCAAAAACTGCTTTTCTTCATTTCTTTTTAAGCCACGCGGGCACGGATTCGCCGTTCCAAATTTCTTCGATCTTCTGTCGCCGACGAACGACGGAAGATTTGTTGCCATGGACAAGAACCTCTGCGGCGAGAGGTCGGGAATTGTAGGTGCCAGCCATCACGAAGCCGTAGGCACCGGCGCTGAGCATCGCGAGGTGATCGCCTTCCTTGAACTTCGGCAGCATCCGGTTCTTGCAGAAGGTGTCGCCCGATTCGCAGATCGGACCGACCACGTCGCTGGAGACCGGTTTGCCACCGATCTTCTTCAACGGGATCATCTCGTGATAGGACTCGTAAAAGGCGGGGCGGATCAGGTCGTTCATGGCCGCGTCAACAATCACGAAGTTCTTCTGCTTCGTTTTCTTCACGTATTCGACGCGGGTGACAAGCACGCCGGCGTTGCCAGCAATGAAGCGGCCGGGTTCGATGACGATCTTCAGTCCGAGGTCTTTCAGGAGTGGGACCAGTTTAGCCGCGTATTTCTCAGGTGTCAGGATCCCCTTGGCCGCTGGGGACTGCCACCAGGCGGAATCGCCGCTGGCAAGTGCGTTCTCGTACATGATCCCGAGTCCGCCGCCGATACTGAAAAACTCGAGATCGTGCCGGTCC
>JBMYQZ010000756.1:0-2798 GCA_049601855.1 Limisphaerales bacterium
GCCCGTAGCTGTGAGCAATGGGGATCAATGGCACTCCGTCGGCCAAGGTTTCCGCCACCTCAATCTTGTCCTCGAAGCCTGAGACCGGATGCGGTGTGCTTGGTCCGGGATAGGCGTAGTGCTCCGCCGGCGTACCTTCGCTCCATTTGTCGATACCCAGCCACTCCACCAATACCCGGGTCAGTTCCGCCGCATCCCAATCCGGATTTCGTGAGCGCAGATCGGAGCGATAGTGATCCACTATCATCGGCCAATGCATCGTGTAGAGCTTGCAGAAAATGGCGTCAGAGAATTCGCGCACATTGTAGGGCGAGCTTCCGGCAAACTGATCCCATGGGGCGGGAAAGATCCCGGGAATCAGTTTCTTGTCGGCGCCGACCGCCGATCGATACCGCTTCATAAGATTCGTCACCAGCGCGCCCTTCAACCGGATCAGGTCGTTGATATTTTCGCTCAAGCGATCGAGATGATGTTCCAGGTCGCGAATGGTCTCCGCCGCCAGCAGGTCGTCGCGAATCGCCGTCACCGCTCGCTTGAGCAGTTCGAAGTCCAGTCCGAGCGCCTCAGCGTGCGGCTGCACTTGCGGATTGAAATCAACGAAGAGGTCATCGAAGAAGTACGGCGGATACTCCGGCCAATCGATTCGCACGCCATCAGCCTCCGGATACTGTTCCAACAAATCGCGAATCAACGCCTCGCCATAGACCAGGATATCCTCGCTCGCCAACGAACCGTTCAACGCCAGACGACGTGCGGGAAAAGAACCGTCCGGCAACATCGGCCGATCCGCATCCACCGGACCGCCAAACTGAACCCGATAGCCCGGCGGGATCGCCGCCTGGATCTGCAACAACACTTCGATCCCCCGCGACTTCGCCTCACGGATGAACTCGCGCACGATACCACCCTCGCGCCGTCCGAGTTCGTCGATCGGTGCTGGTTGATAGGAAGTCCCATGGTAGTAGAGCTGTGTATTGGGTTCGAAGGACGGCGCCGTCTCCACCCACACCTCGCGTTTGCCCCAGAGCGAACGATCCAGCAAACGCTTTTCACCCGAGCCAGCATCGGCCGGTGGCTCGCGTTGGCCACGCTTGCGATCGGACAGCGCCATCACATAGGGTGAAGTCGCGATTCCGGTCACGGGCGCGTGAGACTGCAGATGGTCCAGGAGCATCTTGACTCCTTCACTCTGGAAGTATTCCGGCAGGACGGTAATGCCCAAGGTTTTCGACATGATCTCAGCCTCCGAACAGTTTCAGCCAACTCCCCACCAACCCCATCACCGCCAGAATCACTCCTGACAGGATCAACAGGATCTGTTGCCACCATGACAAACGCAGCCCCACCGGCAGGTTCTTGCGATCCACCCACCAGACTCCCAGGCACCAGAGCCCGCATCCGAATGCTCCTCCGATCAAGGCCGGCACCTGCACCAGCGACACCGGATTCGACAACGGTTTCCAGAACAGCCCGCCCCACATCACGATCAAGCCGACCACGATGCAATAGATCATCACGACCCGTTTGACCTTCTGATATTCCAGCATCTCCGGCGCGCGCACGATCGGGAGCAGTGACTCGTAGGTGGTCTTCGTCCAGACATCGAAGGTGGCAAACACCGTCCCGCCGATCGCGGCAAAGATCCCGACTTGGTACACGTACAAGAGCGAGGGGTGCAACTGCGTGAGAAACTCCGCCTGGTAATTCACCAGGTTCATCTTGTCCGGTACGAGCTGGCGGGGATGCAACAAGTCCGCCCCCAACACCATGAACGCGATGGAAAAAATGGTGACGCAGAGAAAGGACAAACCCACATCGATGCGCACCGGCAGGAGCCATTTGCGACCGCGATTGACATTCTCCGAGCTCATGTCAATCGCGCGAAACGTCTCTTTCTCGCGATGATGTGAAATTCGCTCCACCTGAAAAAATGACCATCCCTTGTCGCGGAGGAATCCAAGGTATCCGACGTACGCCGGCAATCCGGCTCCAATCAATCCCACGTAGGTGATCACCTCCAGCCATGCGGGCCGACCGGCGATGTCCGGATAGGATTCCTTCACCCAGTCCGGATGAACGGGAACGGAAGGAACCATTCCCGCGATCAGCCCCCCGATCGCCGGTTGACAGGCCACCGCCGCCACGAGGATGCAACCCAACAACACCGCCACGATCACCTTCTGACTGATCTCCAGAAACCCGTATCCCTGGCGCAAGCTCATCAACGCCGCCGTCCCAATCAGGATTGTCGCCCACAATCGCGAATAGACCTCGGCCGCCGGCTTTTGCAGATCCACGCCGCCGATCCAATTCACAAACGTCCCGATCAGCATGGAGAGACTCGCCAACAAGAACGGCAGGCACATCACCGTGATCACCAGGAGGAACCAGGGAAACCAAGCCCGCGGCCCCGGCAAATAGCGCCAGCTCTCCATTGGGTGTTCCCCGGACAGCGCCATGTAACGCGCCGAGGTGTAGATCTGCACGCCCTTCAGGACCATGCCGGCCAGCAGACACCAGATGACCGAGTAGCCAAAGATCGCCCCTCCGCGCGAAGCCAACAGTGTCTCGCCACTGCCGATGGACACCGAAGCCATGATCACCCCCGGCCCGAACCACTTGAGCAGCGAAAGCCCCGATCTTTTCTTCAAGAGATCGGGCGGCTCCGGGTATTTCAGCAGCTCGGAGGGCATGGGCGGCGAGTGTCGAGAACTGCCAAAGATTTGCAATCCGCTTTATGACGCATCTAGGGTGTGTTCGAAAACCGTTCAACACAACCAGTCATAGATGGAGGCCAA
>JBMYQZ010000757.1:0-2795 GCA_049601855.1 Limisphaerales bacterium
CTCCAGGAACGCGCCAAGAAGACCCGCGTGGTGAAGGACCTGAAAACGCCGCCCGTGAAGGATGCCGCTGTCATCGGCGCCGGCGTGATGGGGTCCGGGATCGTCCAATGGCTCAGCTCCCGTGGCCTGAACGTCACTATGCGTGACATCAACGCCGACGCGGTCGCCCGCGGCATGGCCAACGTGGAAAAGCTCTTCGCCGCGGGTGTGAAGCGTCGCAAATTCTCGAGTGTGGAAGCTCGCCAAGGCGTCGACCGGGTTCGCCCAACGATGAATCCCGTGCCGATGAAACACACGGATCTCGTGGTGGAAGCCGCGGTTGAACGCATGGACCTGAAGGTTGATCTCTTCCATCAACTCGAGAATCTGACCCGTGACGACACCATCCTCGCGACCAATACGTCCGCGCTTTCCATCTCCACCATCGCGAAGGAGATGAATCACCCCGAGCGCATGGTGGGAATCCACTTTTTCAACCCGGTTCACCGGATGCAACTTGTCGAAGTCATTCACGGTGAAAAGACCGACCCCGAGGTTCTGCATCGGGCGGTTGAGTTCACGCAGGCGATCGGCAAGATGCCGGTCGTGGTCAAGGACAGCCCCGGCTTCGTCGTGAATCGCATTCTCATGCCTTACATGATCGAGGCGGCGTTGCTCTTCGAGCAGGGTGCCGACATCCACGACATTGATGAGGCCATGCTCGAGTTCGGCATGCCGATGGGGCCGTTGCGCCTTTGTGATGAGGTCGGTGTCGATGTCGCCTGGCACGTGTGTGACACGCTGGCCAAATCGTTTTCCCAATACCTCGTGGTTCCGAAGGTGCTCACAAGCCTGATGCAGAAGAAGTGGCTCGGGCGCAAGACCGGCAGCGGTTTTTACGTGCACAGCGGCAAGAAGTGCGAACCGAACGAGGAAGATATCCGTTTCCTCCGCGACGATCACGCGCGCAAGTATCCGCACGGTCAACTGCAGTCGCGGATGGTCCTGTTGATGGTCAACGAAGCCGCTCGTTGTCTCGAAGAAGAAATCGTGGCCGGTCCGAAGGATATCGATTTCGCGATGATCATGGCTACCGGTTTCGCGCCGTTTCGGGGCGGCCCGCTTCGCTTTGCCGATCAACATCGCATCGAACAGATCGTCACGGACATGAATCAGCTCGTCGAAGCCGGCGGGAAACATTTCATCCCCTGCGATCTCCTCGTCGACATGGCGCGCACGGGCAAACGCTTTTATCAGCACTGAGAACACCGAACAGATGGAGCAGCATATGAAAACGAGCGATACCAAACCCGACGTCAAATCCGCCGCCGCGGAGGAACAGGGTCCGGCGATTGATACCTCCAAGATGAACGCGGGCCAACGCGCTGCGCTCGAACTTACGGAAGCCGCACGCGATGCGTCGACCGACGACGGCAGCTTTGGACAGAACCTGTTCATGGGCTGCTGCGAAGTCGATCGCTTGATGCCGTTTCCCGAGCAGAGCCACGAGGACATGGATCAGGGCGACGCCTTCCTGCATCGGCTCGAGAACTTTCTCCGTGAGAAAGTCGATCCCGATGAGATCGATCGCAGCGGCGAAATCCCCGAGGAAGTCTTCCGTGGACTCGCCGACCTCCGCGCCTTCGCGATCAAGATCCATCCGGAATACGGAGGACTCGGTTTGAGCCAGACCAATTACTGTCGCTCCGCCATGATGCTTGGCAGCTACTGCGCGAACCTCACCGCGCTCGTCAGTGCCCACCAATCCATCGGCGTGCCGCAGCCGCTCATTCTCTTCGGCACCGAGGAACAGAAGAAGAAGTTCCTCCCGCGCTTCGGTAAGAGCGAGGTCAGCGCCTTCGCCCTCACGGAGCAAGGCGTCGGTTCCGATCCCGCTGCCATGGGCACGCGCGCCGAGCCGACCGACGACGGCAGACACTTCGTCATCAACGGTGAAAAACTCTGGTGCACGAATGGCACCAAGGCCGGCGTGATCGTCGTCATGGCTCGCACCCCCGACAAGGAATTGCGCGGCAAGAAACGCAAGCAGATCACCGCTTTCATTGTCGACATGAACACGCCCGGCGTAGAAATCGTGCGTCGTTGCCACTTCATGGGCCTCAGGGCGCTCTACAACGGCGTGATCAAATTCACCAACGTGAAAGTCCCGGCCGAGAATATCATCGCCGGCGAAGGCCGCGGATTGAAGGTCGCCCTGAGTACCTTGAACACCGGTCGTCTGACCCTTCCCGCTGCCTGTACTGGCATGGCGAAGAAATGTCTCCAGGTCGTTCGCAAATGGACCAGCGAACGTGTTCAGTGGGGAGCCCCCATCGGCAAGCACGCCGCCATCGCCGACAAGATCGCCCGCATGGCTGCCAACATCTTCGCGATGGAATCCATGACCCTCTACACCGCCAGCCTCGTCGACAAAGACAAGCAGGCCGACATCCGTCTCGAAGCCGCGATGTGCAAGATGTGGGGCACGGAAAAGGCCTGGGAGATCGTTGACGAAACCATGCAGATCCGTGGCGGTCGCGGTTACGAAACCGCACAGTCATTGAAAGCCCGCGGCGAAGATCCGGTCGCCGTCGAACGTTGGATGCGCGATTGCCGCATCAACATGATCTTTGAAGGCTCGAGCGAAATCATGCGCCTGTTCATCGCGCGTGAAGCCCTTGATCCGCATCTTAAGGTCGCCGCCGCCGCGCTCAACACCCAGCTGCCCATCACCGAGCGCGCGGCGGCGGCCTGGAAGGCCGGCCTCTTCTACGCGGGATGGTATCCGCGTCAGTGGCTGGCCTTCCTCGATTCCG
>JBMYQZ010000758.1:0-2792 GCA_049601855.1 Limisphaerales bacterium
TCATCACGTCCCACACCTGGATGTCAGCCGCGAGGAACAAGAGCGTCAGGTGATCGAACATCTCGAAGAGATCCGTCCCGATTACATCGTGCTGGCGAAATACATGCGCATTCTCAGCCCGGAATTCGTGCATCGCTTTCCCAATCGGATGATCAACATCCACCATTCCTTTCTCCCTGCCTTCGTCGGCGCCAAACCCTACCATCAGGCTTGGCAACGGGGGGTAAAGGTCATCGGTGCCACCGCCCACTTTGTGACGGAGGATCTCGACGAAGGCCCGATCATCGAACAACAGGTCATCAACGTGAATCACACCCATGGTCCTCTCGACATGGCCCGAGCCGGCCGCGATGCCGAACGTCTCGCCCTCGCCCACGCCTTGCGGCTGGTCTTTGAGGATCGCGTCTTCCTCAATGGCCACCGAACCGTCATTTTCGATTAACCATGAAAGCACGTCCGCTGAGAACCACAGTCATCGGTAGTTACCCGTTTCCTGGATGGCTGGAATTTGCCACCCAAAATCTGGATCAATTCGGCCCGGATGATCGTGAGGAACTCATCGACGACGCGGTTGCCATCGCCCTGCGGGACCAACTCGCGGCCGGTGTCGATGTCGTGACCGACGGCGAACAGACCCGCTTGGATTTCAATCTTTCCTTCTACGGATTCTTGGACGGCATCGATCTCGAGAGTGCGCCCCCACGACACTTTGGTCCTCCGGCTCACGATCAACGCGGCAAGCATGCCATCACCGGCGAACTGAAAGCGGAGAAGGGTCTCGGAGCAGTCGAGGATTTCGAGCGGTTCAAGCGAATCGCGGGAAACAGTTCATCCGTTCTCAAAGCCAGCGTTCCGGGTCCTTTCACACTCAGCGGACGACTGCTCTCCAACGATCAATACGTCGACCGCTACGCGATTACCGAGGCGCTGCTACCGATCGTGCGAAAGGAACTCGAAGACCTCGTTGCGGCCGGCTGCACGGAAATCACCGTCGATGAACCTTCAATGAGCTGTTACGCCTACAAAGCTGATCCGGCCCGTTTCGTCGACATCTTCAATCGCACAGTCGAACCGATTGTCGGCAAATGTCGGCTCTCCACCCACCTCTGCTTCGGAAACTTCAAGGGACACGCCGTCGGCTATCGGCGTTACGCCCCGATGTTCCCCGCTTTCCTCAATCTCAAGGCCGACGAGATCCATGTCGAAATGGCGAGTCGCGAATACGCCGAACTTGAGATCATCGGAAAGATCGCGGAGAAGACCGACGTCGCCGTCGGCATCATCGACGTGAAGAGCTACTTCATTGAGACAACCGAATTCATCGCCGAACGCGTGCGTGAATGCCTCAGGCACGCCCCCCCCGAGAAACTTTCCTTCGCCCCCGATTGCGGTCTCAGTCAGACCGCCCGCTGGGCTTCGAAACAGAAGCTGGCCAATATGGTCGCCGGCGTGAACATCGTCCGCAAAGAGCTCGGTCTCTGACGGGCTCTAGTTCTGCCGCTTGAGCAGATACTCCGCAAGTGACTCCAGAGCCTGCGCCTTGCCTCGAAACGTCTTCAACGCTGCGAACGCCTTGTCCGTGAGTTGCTGCGCAATCTTGCGGGATTTCTCCAGTCCAACGATCGCGGGATAAGTGGCTTTCTGGGCGGCGACGTCTTTACCCGCGGTCTTGCCCAGTTGCTCACTGGTCTGCGTGACATCAAGAATGTCGTCGATCACTTGAAACGCGAGACCGACGTTGTAACCGAAGGTGGTGAGTGCCTCGATTTGCTTGGGCGTGCAATTGGCGCTCATGCCCCCGAGACGCACCGAACAACACAGCAATGCCGAGGTCTTCCGTTCATGGATGTACTTCAGCTGCGGAACACCGAGTTTCTTGCCCTCTCCTTCCAAGTCCGCGACCTGACCGGCGATGAGTTGCAGAGAACCGGACGCCTTCGCGATCTCCAACACGACGTCTTGATGGGAATAGCGTTTCCAGCCGCGACATTGGGCCGCGATCTCAAACGCCCGCGTCAACAAGGCGTCGCCGGCCAGCACCGCGATTCCTTCACCGAAGACTTTGTGATTCGTCGGCTTGCCGCGGCGAAAATCATCATTGTCCATGGCCGGCAAATCATCGTGGATAAGCGAATAGGTGTGAATGCACTCCACCGCGCAGGCGAGCGGCATGGCGTCCTCGTGACCGCCTCCGCAGGCTTCGGCAGCCGCCAGCGTCAGAGCCGGACGCATCCGTTTGCCGCCGGCAAAAAGCGAATACCGCATCGACTCGTGCATCGTGCTGGGTTTGGCCTTCGCCTTGGGAATGAACTTGTCGAGCGCCTTGTTCACCTCCTTGGCCCGCCGATCCACCCAGGTCTTGAGGTCGAACGAAGACTGGTTGCGTGTGCCGCTTCGCGTTGCCGTTCTAGCCATGGCGCAGGGTTCTAGGTGAAGCCGAAAATTCACGCAAGATTTACCTATCCCAAGCACGGCGGGCTTGCCGAAGCCCGCCATCCCGACCAGCCTTGGGAATGGACGCAGAGCAGAACACTGGCGACCTGGGGCCCAGAAAGAATGGACCGTCGCGCCTGGCTACCTACCTGTTCCCGCCCCTGGGGCTGATACCGCTCTTCCGCAATCCACCGAAGGTCGGCGCAATCATCAGTCAACTCCTGTTCATCGGACTCTACTCCATTCTCTACGCTGGCCTGATCGGATTTGTGTTCGTCCAGATCGGCATTGTCCACGTCGTGATCGATGGCTCCGGGCTCCCCTGGCTGTCTACCCGACACGCCCGCACGGATTTCGAT
>JBMYQZ010000759.1:0-2788 GCA_049601855.1 Limisphaerales bacterium
ACGCCGGGATGTCCACGTATTCGCGCAGATAGATGTCCTCATATTTCAGGCTCCGCCAGAGGCGTTCGATGAAGACGTTGTCCATCCAACGACCGCGCCCGTCCATGCTGATCTGAGCGCCCACTTCCAGCAGCCGCTCGATCCATTCGGCGGCCGTGAACTGAACGCCCTGATCGGTGTTGAAAATCTCGGGCGTCTGCCCCGTTTGTTCGATCGCCTGGTTGAGCGCCCGCAGACACAGCCCCGTGTCCATCGTGTTGGACACGGCCCAGCCCAGCACTTTGCGCGAATGCCAATCCATGACCGCGCACAGGTAGGCGTGCCCGCCGGGCATCGGCACATAGGTGATGTCCGCACACCACACCTGGTTGGGCCGCGCGATCGTCAGTTGGCGCAGCAGATAGGGATACTTGCGGTGGATCTCCTCGGGGATGCTGGTGCGTGGTCGGCACCAGATCGCCTCCAGGCCCATCTCGCGCCGGAGCCGCTTGCGATTGACCCGCAGGCCGTAATCGCGCTTCAGGATCGTCACCAGCCGGCGGCTCCCCAAACAGGGGTCCTGCAGATAGATCTCGTCCAGCCAGCGCTTGATCTGGCGATCCTCCGGACTCTCGCTCACCGCCTCGTAGTCTGCCGAGGAGCGGGCGACGCCCAACAGCTCACATTGTTTTCTCATGCTCAAGTGAGGATGACTTTTCTCCGTCAGCTCGATGCGATCGCTTACAGACCGAGCTGTTTGGACTTTTTTCGCAGGAAATCCACCTCCACGGCCAACTGCCCGATCTTGGAGTGGAGATCATTGCGCTCGCGCTCAAACTCGTCGTCGCCGGTCCGGATCCGCCCGCGGCCGAAGAGGCTCGGGACGCCCTCGCTCATGGTCTTCTTCCATTCGGAGACCTGGGTCGGGTGAACGTCGTATTCCTTGGCGATCTGCTGGATCGTTTTCACGCCTTTGAGTGCCTCCAGGCCCACCCGGGCCTTGAATTGGGGATCGTGTCTTTTTCGTTTCGCTTTCATTTGGCTTTGCTTCCGGTCGGTTGATCGTCCGCACCCGGCCACCAATTTCATAGCTTAACTCTTGGCCCAATTTTCGGGGTCCGCCTCAGAGAATCACTTTTGAGCCGAACGTCGAAGTTAGCCGCCGGGCGATTCACCCAAAGTTTGGCTGGAGATCAGGTCCGTGAAATTTGGGCTTGGGTGGGGCTAGGGCAGTGAGTGTCAGCGGTCCGTGTCATCCTTTCTTTACGATTTTCGGGGCGTGGCTCTGATATGCATGATCAACATGGTATGCATGATCTCCTCACCCCCTTCAGTTCAGTCTGAGGTCCTTTGGCCGTCCTCGTCTCAAGAATCCGCCAATTTCGGAGTTTCAATGGGTGACAGAAATGGGTGACAGGTGGGACTTCGTGGCTTGCTGGAGGAGCCAGAAAGTCAATAGAGTCAAGGCCTTGGGCCACTAGTTCAACGGATAGAACAAGGGTTTCCTAAACCTTAGATCCAGGTTCGATTCCTGGGTGGCCTACCACGGTTTTTCAACATTCAGGAGGCCGTTTCGAGTTCATGTCGGCAATTCTCTGGCATCTTGATCGCTTGCAGAACATCGGCGTACTTCTGTTTCTACGAAAGCCCACCCGATTTGGCGTCCGATCGAGGCGGACACCGTGAGGAAAGCTTTTCCACACCCGCTAAGAGAGACCCCCATGGATTGCTGCGATCGGTTCTTCAAGATAGGGACAGTTCCCTTGCTCCTGATTATGGAATCGAGTCCAGACAGTGTGAACGGACCCGCAACAGTGCTCTTCGTGGATGATGATCTGTCCTTCATCGGGATGCTGAAGCGGACGTTCGCTGGGCACAGCGATCATCGAATCATGTGGTTCACCGACCCTTCCGTGGCGTTGGAAAGATTCGCTCGAGATCCGGATGGCATTGATCTCGTGATCACTGACTACAACATGCCGCGGTTAACGGGCAATGAACTCGCGCGTTGCCTCCGGGTATTGAATCCGGCTATTCGCATCGTCGGCACCAGTTCGAATATTGATCAATTCGACTTGGACCTCCTCGATTTGATCATCGTCAAGACTCACAAAAAGCACGTGCTGATCGAGGCGATGGAGAAGGTGTTGGTGAAGTGATGTCGGACAACTCGGCTGGTGGGCGCGATCTCACCGCTTGGCGGCCAAGGCCTGCTTCAGTTTTGTCAGCGTCAGGGTGTTCACAACATCGTTCTTGGTAAGCCAGCCCTTTCGCGCCACGCCGGCGCCGAGGCGTAGGAAGCCGAAATGTTCGACGCGGTGGGCGTCGGTGTTGATGACGCATTTTACCCCCTGCTCTTTCGCGTAGGACCAAAGGCGCCAATCCATGTCCATGCGGTAGGGGCTGGCGTTCAGTTCGATCCAGGTGCCGTTGGCGGCGCAGGCGTCGATGATCTTGCGCTGGTTGAGCTTGTAGGCGTCGCGTTCGAGGAGGAGTCGACCGGTAATGTGGCCGAGAGTCTGGACATATTTGTTTTCGGCGGCCTTGATGAGGCGCTTGGACATCTCTTCTTCGTTGCCGCCGAAGCCCTGGTGAATGCTGGCAACAACGCAGTCGAGTTGGGCGAGAAGCTCGTCGGGGAAATCGAGTTTTCCTTTCGAGAGAATGTCGACCTCGGAGCCGGTCAGGAGGCGGAATTTGGAGCCGTCCTTTTCGTAGCCCTTGTTCACCTTGGCGATGGCATCGAGTTGCTTGGTGAGGCGTTCTTCATCGAGGCCGTTGGCGATGAAGCTGGAGCGGGAGTGATCGG
>JBMYQZ010000760.1:0-2777 GCA_049601855.1 Limisphaerales bacterium
ATTGGGATCCTTGTTCGGGTTGGAAAGCTGCAGGTGACTGTCTCCGATCCGGCCAAGCGCATACGCCGTCAGACGGTTCCGCAAGTCGTTGGTAATCTGGGTGAACGCATTGATGGCATTGCCGTGATCACCCAATTGGGAAAAGGAATCGCCCAGCGCAAACCACACCTCGGGTTGCAGATCCAACGGCAACGAGGGATTCTTGATCAACAAGGTAAAGGTGTTCGTTGCTTCATTGACCAAACCGCCCGCCAACTCAGCGCGCCCGGCGGCAATGCGACTTTCGAACGCCAGGCGCGAATCGCCGCGATTCTCATAAAGCAACTGGTAGCGCTCGATCGCATTAACGTAATTGCCCTGGTTGAAGTAGTAATCAGCCACCCATTTCTCCGCGAGGGGCGCATTGGTGTGAGCAGAAAAGCGGTGAATGAAATTGGTAAACAACTGGAAGGCCGCACCGCGCTCACCTGATTGATAGGTGAGCCAGGCCCGCTCGTATTCGACATCGGGAAGCAACGGGTCATTGGGAAACAAGCCGGACCATTGTTGTAGTTGATAGGCGGCGGCGGTCCAGTTGCGTTCGTGTTCGTGCGTACGTGCCAGGGCGATTTGCACTTGGGGAATCAGTTTGGAGGTCGGAAAGCGATTGATAAGTTGTTCAAACGATTCACGGGCTTTCCCCGGCGTTCCTTTCTGGTTCAAGGCCTGCCCGAAGAAGAGCAGCGAGCGGTCGCCGAAGTAGCTCTCCGGATACCAGTTCAGAATGTGTTGCACCGACTCCTCCGCCCGCTCCAAATCGCCAATCTCGGTTGCCGCCCGCAAGAGCTTGTAGAGCGCATGATCCAGTAGTCTTTCGCGAAGCCGACCGGAGCCGCGGTATTGATCGACCATTTGCGAAAGGGTGGAAACCGCATTGGTCAGGTCGTGTTCGCGGAGTTGGCATTCCGCGAGTTTGAAGTTGGCGATGGCGTGTCGTTCGGACTGGGGAAGGCGATCGGCAGCGTTGGCGAAGTCTCCGACTGCCGCCGGGTAGTTGCCCAGGTGCCAGTGGCACCAACCGCGGTAGTAGGCCGACTGACCAAGGCGATTGCCCGAGAATTCCAAAGCCTTGGTCAATGCGCCGGCCGCTCGTTTCAGTTCATTGGTTGCCGCCGCCGTCAGACGATTCGTGCCGGAGAGTCGGTGATATTGCCGCAAACGAAGCTCACCCACGGTGCGGAAGGCAAGGGGCAGGGCCGGGTCGTTGGTGTTATTCGCAGAGAAACCGTCCAAGACCGCGATGGCGTCGTCGTGGCGATTACGCTCTATGTGCAGGTCAACGGTTTTCAGCAGGGCATCCCGTCGCAGGCGTGTCGGGATGCCGGGACGAAGGTTGTTGGTGAGAACCGTGACCGCCTCATCCAGTCGGCGAAGATGCTCGAAGATGCCGGATTGAAGCTGAAAGGTCTGGGCTTGCGCCTCGGATCCGGCGGTCTGCGCCAGTTGAATGAGATTAGTGGTCGCGTTCAGGGCCGAGATCGCGTCGTCCGCCACCAAGGGCAGCCGACAGAGAAGGTATTGCCGCTGCCATTTTTGATAATCATCTAGCTCCCACCCCTTCAGATTGTTCAACGCGTTCTGGGCACCGATATGATCATTGAGATCGAGTCGACATTCCGCGAGCAACAAATACCCCGAAGAGTTCAGGGGATCGTTTGGAAACAGATCAGCGCCCTGACGAAATGCCCCTGCAGGATTAACAAGCAATCCGATAACATCCGCGAAATGCCCGAGGCGCCGTCGCGCCAGCGCCTCATTGTAGCTCGCCTGGAAGCGCAGCGGAGAATTGCGATACAGAAAGAGCAGATCGGCAAAAGCACGTGCCGCCTTCTCATAGTCCTCGGCTGCAAACCAGTTCTCACCGATCCGGAACTGATACTGGTCGGCCATGCGTCCAGCGTTAGGCAGTTCCTTGGTCAGCACCTCGATCGCCCCAACAAAATCCGCACGGTGATACTTGGATTGCGCCAGGTAAAGGGCGGCGGGCGGTTTGAGAACCGACTTGGGCCATTTCTTGAGGAAGGCATCAAATTCCTGCTCGGCCCGGGTGTACTTGAGCAGGCCATCTTCAAAGGCCTGCACGGCGGCATTGAACTCCTTTTGCTCAGCCGGTTCGGTCTGAACCGGTTGTCCGGTGGCCTGCCAGGCGATGCATGAGATCGCGAACAGGATTGATTTGACCCATTTGACGGTCACTGAAAACAGACTATGCGGACTCAGGATTGAGGATTCGACGCAAAAATTCGCCGGTGTGGCTTTCCTTGGATTTCGCAACTTTCTCGGGCGTTCCTTGCGCTACAATTTCGCCACCTGCCTCACCGCCTTCGGGGCCCATATCGATAATCCAGTCGGCACATTTGATGACGTCGAGATTGTGCTCGATAATCAAGAGCGTATTGCCGGGATCGCGAAGGCGAAAGAGAACATCCAAGAGTTTGGAGACATCGTGGAAATGCAGGCCGGTCGTCGGTTCGTCGAGAATGTAGAGCGTCTTGCCAGTGGACTTGCGACTGAGTTCGGAGGCGAGTTTGACGCGCTGGGCTTCACCACCGGAGAGGGTCGTTGCTTGTTGTCCAAGCTTGATGTAGCCAAGACCCACTTCCGCGAGCGTGCGGCAGACGTCTTGGATCTGCGGGATGGCGCGGAAGAAATTCACGGCTTCGTCCACGGTCATGTCGAGGACGTCCGCGATATTCACGCCCTTGAAATTGATCTCCAAGGTCTCGCGATTGTAGCGC
>JBMYQZ010000761.1:0-2766 GCA_049601855.1 Limisphaerales bacterium
GGATCGCACCAAGCCGTGGAAAGTCATCACCCACAAACACGAACCCACCGTCCACCGCATGCATTGGATCAAGTCCACGGGTGACAGTTACTCCTTCGTCGTCAAGCCACTCCACGGTCGTGGCAACAAGGGCGGGGTCGGCAAAGGCGGGTTGGTTTGGGAATACCACGCTCAAGGCGCGAAGACCGGGGACGTGAAACGCACGCTCGTGAGTGACTTCATGCATCTCACCCACAACTTCCACTTCGTGAATTGGGACCAGGATCCAGAGGAGGAACTCCTGCTCGGCGGCAAGGAAGGCGTCTTCCATTTCGACAAGCGCAAGGGCAAGTGGCACAAGCAACAGCTCACCGACAAGGCCGCCGGTGAAATCCGCGACGGCCGCCTCCCGAATGGCCAACGCTTCATCGTCACCATCGAGCCGCACCACGGCATCGCCGCCACCGTCTACGTCGAAACCAAACAGGGCCTCTGGAAAAGCACCAACGTCCTCGACAACGAACTCGTTGCCGGCCACGCACTACAAGTTGCTGAGCTCACTGGGGACGGAAAAGACGATATCGTTGTCGGTTGGCGCGGTCAGGGCCGCAAGGGCAAACCCGGCATCAACCTCTTCAGTCCAGCCAACAAGAATGGCACCAAGTGGGATGAACAAAAGATTTCTGGCGATGAAGTCGCCGTGGAAGATCTCAAGGTTGCCGACCTGAATGGCGACGGAAAGATCGACATCATCGCCGCCGGCCGCCAGACAAAGAACCTCGTAATCTTCTGGAACCAGTAGCTCAGGAAACGGACTTCGAGCGTCAAGAAATCCCCTGCGCCTTACGCAGCAAACGCGTATCGCCCAGTTCCTCACGCGAAGCGTTGGGGTTCTCCACGCCCGGCTCCTTACCCCAACGCCGAACCTTCGGCAGACTCCAGTAGAGCAGGCGGTGATAGATGCGCCGCGGCAGGATCCGTCTCAGGAAAGAAAAGACTCGGGCATCAATCGTGGCCGGTACCCGCAAGGGCGGACGTTTGCAGTCGATCGTTTTCACGATCTTGAGCGCCACGGATTCCGACGTTGCCCGCGCCTTGCGCATGTAACGCGAAATGAAATTCCCCATGTGCTCGTAGTGCGCGTGATAGGCCGCATCGACTTCTAGCTGCGCGAACTGTCCCTCCTCCGGCACGCGCACTTTTTCGAAACCATTCGAGTTAATAAAGCCTGGTTGAACAAGACTCACATGGATGTTCCAAGGCTGCAGTTCGTACCACAGTCCTTCGGACGCCCCCTCGAGCGCAAACTTGGATGCGCTGTAAACCGACATGGTCGGCATCGCCATCATGCCGCCGACCGATGACACGTTGATAATCCTCCCAAAATGTTGCTGGCGCATATGAGGCAACACGCGACGAATCAATCGCATCGGCGCAAAGTAGTTCACGTCAAACTGGTCAAACTCATCCCCATCCGTGAGATGCTCCTGCACGGCGCGATACGATACCCCCGCGTTGTTCACCAACACATCCACCCCACCCCAACGTTCTTCGATTTCGCCCAGCACTTCATCGCGTTGGTGACCGTTGGTGACATCGAGCGTCCGGATGAGAAAGTTCTCTGATTCGCTGATTCCAGCTTCCTGAAAGCGTTTCAATGACGAGCCCCGCGCCGTGATCATGACGCGATGCTTGCTCTCCCTGAGCATGCGAGCGAGAGCCAGTCCAATCCCCGTGGACGCACCCGTCACCAGAATCGTTTTCGAATGGGAAGCTGCGGTCTTCATGGTCTTGAACTGCTTCGTCTTCGCGCGTGCAACTCGTCCGCCACCGAGGCGAAGTCGATTGAACGGGTCTATCTTCGAAGCACCGAAATCTGCGTACGTTCAATCAGATTAATTCCGATTCAGTTTACCTTTCCCGGTCTTCCGCCAAACGGCATGATACTTGCAGCACGAAGATGACCTCCACGCGCCCCAAACCGTCACCGGCCTTTGTTACCACCCGTTGGACCCGTGTGGTTGCGGCCAAACAGGGCGATACCGACGCCAAGACAGCGTTGGCCGAGCTGTGCGAAACCTATTACCAGCCGGTGGTCACTTTCCTTCGCTGCCGCGGCAACGATGAAGATCGCGCCCGCGAATTGGCACATGAATTCTTCGCACAACTGCTCGGACGCGGCTCGCTCGGCAACGTGGAAAAAGGACGGGGCAAATTCCGTTCGTATCTCCTTGCTGCGGTGAAGCATTTCGTCGCCGACCAGTTCGACAAATCCCATGCCGCCAAGCGGGGCGGTGGTCGCGAACACGTGGAACTCAAACCCGCCACCGATACTTCGCCCGGCATTGACCCCGCCGATCCTGACACCATTTCCCCGGAAGCGGAATTCGACCGGCAATGGGCGCTCACGCTTTTGCAGGATGCTATGGAAAGTCTGGCCGCAGAACAGGAAGCTGCCGGCAAGACCGAACAATTCACGGCGCTCAAACCCTGGCTCACCGGCGGCTCCGATTCACAATCACAGAAAGACGCCGCCGATGAACTCGGCATGAATGAAGGCGCCTTGAAAGTCGCCATCCATCGCCTCCGCAAACGCTACCGCGCGCTGGTGAAAGAAGCGGTCGGCCAAACTCTGCCCAACGATGAACGGGTGGAAGATGAACTCTCCTACTTGATCTCAGTGATGGGGTGACCGCACGCGCGGCAAAATGTGGAGCCGGTTTCCAACCGGCTCACGCTGGTTGAAGACCACCATCACTTTCGTTCCCCTCTTCTGACACAATTTCG
>JBMYQZ010000762.1:0-2764 GCA_049601855.1 Limisphaerales bacterium
TCGAAATCTTCTCCGATGTCGTCTCGCCGTGAACGTCCACGAGAATGTTGGTCGTCTTTTCGCGCATGGCCGCCACCGCTTTCTCCATCGCCCGAAACGGATTCTCCAAGGGCGGCATGAAAGTGCGGCACTGCACGTTGATGACACCGAGTTGATAATTTCCCACTTGGCAAACCGTTGCCCCTTGTCCCGGAGTGCCTTCCGGGTAGTTGATCGGCCTGACAAAACGAGGTTCATTCGCGAGCAGGTCTGACACTTCCTTCTGGTCCCACACATGATCGCCCGAGGTGATGATGTCCACCTTGCCTTCGAAAATTGCTCGTGCGGTTTTCGGCGTGATTCCTGAACCTCCCGCCGAATTCTCACCGTTGGCGATGACTACATCGATGCCCCGATCCTGGCGCAGGCGAGGAACCACCTCCTTCACCACCCGTCGGCCCGGCGAGCCGACAATATCCCCGATGAACAACAACTTCACGGGGGCGAGAGTTGAGGAAGCTGGCTCGCTTGTCCAATTAGATGTTGCTGAACCCGGAGGTGTCGGTTTTTCTTTGCGCCATGAAATTCTCCATAGCCAAACGTTTGTTCACCATCGCGGCCATCGGGCTCAGTGCGAACCTGTTCGCCGCCAAGAATCCCGGTGCGGAAATGGCCGCTGCCGCCAACGCCTTTCTCGGGTCCCTCGACGCCGAGCAAAAGGCGAAGGCCTCCTACGACCTGAAGGCCGAGGATCGCTTCAAGTGGCACTTCATCCCCACCGAGATGATCAAGGGCGGTCGCACGGGCCTGCCGATGACGGAGATGAACAAGAAGCAGAAGGCACTCGCCAGAGCTTTGGTCAAATCCGGCATGAGCAATCGCGGTTATCGCAAGACCACGCAGATCATGATGCTGGAAGGCCTGCTTCGGGATGCCGAGAAGAAGGCTGGCAACGGCCGCTTCGATCGCAATCCCATTTGGTATTTTGTTTCGATCTTTGGCAAACCGACCGCGACGGGCACTTGGGCATGGCGTTACGAGGGACATCACCTCTCGCTCGCCTTCACCGTCATTGACGGGAAAGCCTTTGTCTCCACTCCCAGCTTCATGGGCAGCAATCCCGCCGAAGTGAAGGACGGCAAGAACAAGGGCCTCCGAGTTCTCGCCAAGGAAGAAGACCTCGCTCGCAAATTGGCGAATTCCCTGAACGACGAGCAGAAGAAGACCGCTGTCTTTTCTGAAAAAGCCCCGCGCGACATCCTGACCAGCGCCAATCGCAAGGCCGAGCCGCTGTCCCCGGCCGGTATCGCTTTCGGCAAACTCAACAAAGATCAACAGAAGAACCTTCGCATGCTGGTGAACGAATACGTCAATCGTGTCCGTCCGGAACTTGCCAAGGCTGATCTTGCGAAGATTGCCAAGACGGGTTGGAAGAAGGTCAGCTTTGCTTGGGCGGGTGGATTCGAAGCCGGCCAAGGCCACTACTATCGCGTGCAAGGGCCGAGCTTCCTGCTCGAATACGCCAATACCCAGAATAACGCCGGACATGTCCATGCGACCTGGCGCGAATTCAAGGGCGATTACGGCGCTGACCTGCTCGCCAAGCACTTCGCTGATTCGCACAATTAGGCGGGTCTTCTTCTTCTAATCCATTGAAGCCACCGGTCTTGCCTCGGCAAGGCTTGTTGCTACGCTCGCGGTATGAAAACCAGTCTGGTTCTCCCGCTGCTCGTCCTCGGTGTTTCGCTGCAAGGCGCGGATACGCTTCCCGATACCAAGCCCCTGACGATGCAGGGCGATCTGTCGGCGAAGATGGTCGCAGGTATCAGCCGCTTCCTGGATCGCGCGACGGAGCATTCGCTGAGGACGCGAAAGCAGTATTGGAAACGCGATTTCAGTTCTCCGGAAGCCTACACGAGATCGGTCGCGCCGAATCGTGAACGCTTGAAGAAATACATTGGCGTAGTGGACGAACGTCAACCGGTGAAGGCGCTCGAATACGTGGCCACCACCAGCTCTTCGGGTGTCGCCGCGGACACGGAATTGTTTCGCGTTCTGGCGGTGCGTTGGCCGGTTCTGGATGGAGTTGAAGCGGAAGGTTTGCTGATTCAGCCGAAGGGTGAGATCAAGGCCCACGTTGTCGCCCTGCCCGATGCCGACCAGACGCCGGAACAACTCGTCGGTCTCGCTCCCGGAATCCCGCTGGAGCGGCAATACGCGCGCTGGCTTGCACAGTCGGGCATCCAGGTTGTCATCCCGACCTTGGTTGATCGCCGCTTCGAACACTCCGGCAATCCGCGCTTGGGACTCTTTACGAACCAGCCTCACCGTGAATGGATCTACCGTCAGGCCTTTGAAATGGGCCGTCATGTGATCGGTTATGAAGTGCAACGGGTCTTGGCCGCGGTGGACTGGTTTGAGAACAGCGGGAGCACTCGCCCCATCGGCGTGATCGGATACAATGAAGGCGGATTGATCGCCATGTATGCGTCCGCCGTCGATACGCGCATCGATGCGGCGTGCGTCAGTGGATATTTCCAATCGCGTCAGAAACTCTGGAGCGAACCGATCTATCGCAATGTGTTCACCCTTCTGCATGAATTTGGTGACGCCGAGATTGCCAGTCTGATTGCGCCCCGGCAGTTGATCATCGAGTATAGCGAGGTCCCGGAAATCGCCGGCACGCCTCCGGGAGTGAGGGGACGTCGCTCCGGTGCCGCGCCGGGTTCCTGGAAGACACCGGACTTCAAGAGCGTGGACGGTGAATGGCGTCGGGCGATCAAGC
>JBMYQZ010000763.1:0-2754 GCA_049601855.1 Limisphaerales bacterium
TTATCGGCCACGTGGACATGACCCACTTCCGATACAGATTCCTGTAACGCCGCGGCGGTGTGAAGTTCCTCCAACTGCATGTGAAAGAAGTCCGCGGTCACCTGCACTGCGGGATGATCCAATCGGCGAATCAACCGTGCAGCGTGGACGACGGAATTCAGGTACTCCGATTCGTATTTATTCACCGGTTCGAGCAGAAATGTGACTCCTCGCTCCGCCGCGGCATCGCCAATCGCCGGCAATTCTTCCAGCAGGATCGCATCAAGCCTCTCAGACAGGCTACGGTAATCCCCCACCTCACGAATACGCACCGGATTGTCCTGGATCAGGCACGGGGGCACGTTCAATCGCGGCGCTTCAAGTTCCGCGCAAAGATCCAACAAGCGCAGTAACGAATCCCTACATTCCTGACGGTCCGATTCGTTCGGACTCAACAATGAGTGCACGAAGCCCAATGAGATGCTCGCCATTGGCAGCGGCACATCCGCCCGACATTCGCGCAACTCCGCCAACCAGCGATCCAAAAAGCGCCCGGGCAAGGCGATGGCATCAAAACCAAAATCGGCTGCCCGGGTAATCTGCTCGGCCACCGTTTCGCCGGGCAACACCTCCAATCGAATCGAGATGTTCGGCGTAGCCACGGGTTACGCCTTGTTAAAGCTCTCCGCCAAGGCGGCCGCATTCAACATCGCCTTGGCCTTGTTGACGGTCTCCTGATATTCGGCCTCCGGCACGGAGTCCGCCACCCAACCGCCACCCGCTTGCACGTGCACCTGACCGTTCTTAATCAGCGCCGTACGAATTGTGATGCAGCAATCAAGGTTGCCACTGAAACTGAAGTATCCCACGCATCCTCCGTAGGGGCCGCGGGCGGTCTGCTCCATCTCCGAAATGATCTGCATCGCCCGAATCTTGGGAGCTCCCGACAGCGTCCCTGCAGGAAAGGTCGCTCGCATCAGATCGTAGGGCGTTTTGTCCTTCGTCAAATTCCCCTCCACCTGCGAAACGATATGCATCACGTGGCTGTAGCGCTCGGTGATCATCAGATCCTTCACCTCTACGGACCCATAATCGCACACGCGCCCAATGTCGTTGCGCGCCAGGTCCACCAGCATCACGTGCTCGGCGCGTTCCTTTGGATCCGCCAGCAATTCCTTCTCCAAGGCCACGTCTTCCTCCACCGTCGCACCGCGTTTCCGCGTTCCGGCAATGGGTCGGATCTCGACCCGGCCTTCTTCGCTGCGTACATGAATCTCCGGCGAAGCCCCGACCAACGCGTAGTCTTCGAATTCCAGAAGGAACATATAGGGCGATGGATTGATCGTCCGGGCAGCGCGATAGAGATCCAGCGGCGAAGCCGTAAATGGCGCTGAAAACCTCTGTGAGCCAACGACCTGAATGATATCCCCCGCCTGAATGTATTCCTTGGCCTTGTCCACGTTGGCGAGGAACTGATCTTTGGGCATGTTCGACTTGAAATCGACCTCGCCAATCTCCGCGGGCAGTGTCTGCGCCGTTTCCTCGATCGGTTGCTCCAACAAGGAAACCAGTCGCTCGACCTCTTCGACCGCCGTCTGGTGTGCCTCCATCGCGGTCTGCCCCTTCTCAATAATGGCGTTCACCACGACCGTCAGCGTCTGGGCCACGCGGTCAAAGATCAGCAGTTCATCGGCGATGATGAAGTACATCGTCGGCGTCCCGAGTTGGTCATTCGGCGTCCGTGGAACCACCGGTTCCACGTCATGGATGAATTCATGCCCGATGAAACCGACCGCGCCGCCGGTAAAACGTGGCAGGCCAGGAAGTTGCACGGCCGTGAATCGCGCGAGCACTTTCTCGATCACCTCCAGACCGTCCTGAACACACTTGTCGCAATCCTCGTTCTCCTTCACCGGAATCGCGTAGCGCTCGGCGATGCGCTGATTCTCGATCACTTCAATCCGGTTGCCTTGCTGCCGGATGATGATGCGCGGACTGCAGCCGACGAAGGAATAGCGTCCCAGGTGTTCGCCGCCTTCCACCGACTCGAACAGAAACGAATCCCCCTCTCCACGGATCTTCTTGTACGCCGAGAGCGGCGTCTCAAAGTCTGCAAGAATGCGTGTCGTGACCGGGATCAAGTTTCCCTGTTTCGACAGGTCCAGAAACTCATCTAGATTCGGATAGATCATCTTTTTTCTTCAATCCCCGGAGGGAGCGCCACAGAGACAAGCAGCTATAAAACCCTACCGCAACCGCATAAAGCACGATTCCCACCCCAACCGCCAACGGGGTCGATGGCACCTCGCTGTAACAGGCGACCGCCAGTCCAATGATTCCAAACAGGAAACACTCCGCAAATAGGCAGAAGTAGTAGAGCCGGCGATCGGTGAGCAGCATCTGGTTCAACGAGAAGGCCAGGTAACGCTCCTCTCCCATCGCCCGCATCATCCACGCCGTCTTGAAGTTCCGCGCCGCCACCAAAATACTCATCGTTGCTGCCGCCACCGAAATGAGGGGATAGCGGGCCACAACCAAGCACAACATCACGTTCGCCAACATCCCCAAGCGCCAACCCAGCCACCGGACAATCGGGTTCCCTTCCAGTGCCAGGTTGGGAGAAGCAATCCAAGTGCTCAAGAGATCTGCCCCGCGGGCCAAGGCGAGGATCAACACCAACAATATGTAATAGCCCGAATCGACCGGAATAGGTTCGATCCAGTAGATCATTTTTTGACGTAGACCTCATCCGGGTCCACGAGCCGTACGTCATTC
>JBMYQZ010000764.1:0-2753 GCA_049601855.1 Limisphaerales bacterium
TTTCAACACCTCCATGACGGGCTACCAGGAGGTCCTGACCGATCCGAGCTATCGCGGCCAGATCGTGACGATGACCTACCCGCACATCGGCAACTACGGTGTCAACGAGCAGGACATTGAGTCCTACCAGCCGCACGCCGCTGGCTTTGTCGTGCGGGAGGTCTCGCCGGTCACCAGCAATTGGCGTCACGACTGGGAACTCGGCGAGTACCTGCAAAACAACAACATCCCGGGCATCCATGAAATCGACACTCGGGCGTTGACGAAGAAGCTTCGTGTGCGCGGCGCGATGAACGGTTTTATCAGCACTGAGGATATTTCGCCGGAGGAAGCGGTGCAGAAGGCGAAGGACTGGCACGGCCTCGTTGGGGTCGATTACGTGAAGGAAGTCACTCACGAGGAAGCCTTCGACTGGGATAAGGACGACAAAGAAAGCCCGGACTTTCGGATTGTCAGTGGCATGGACGATTCGGATCCCCGCAACGTTCGCGCCGAAATGCCGGTTGCCGACCTTCCGATCGTGGCCCTCGATTTTGGCATCAAGTACAACATCCTCCGCCAGCTGCGACAACAGGGATTCAAGGTGAAGGTTCTGCCGGCTTCCGCCACGACCGAAGAAGTTCTCGCCGAGAATCCGGCCGGCATTTTTCTTTCCAACGGTCCGGGCGACCCTTCGGCTGTGACTTACGCGGTCAAGACCGTCAACGATCTCGTGCAGAAAAACATCCCGATCTTCGGCATTTGTTTGGGCCACCAGATCTTGGGGCAGGCGCTGGGCGGAAAGACCTATAAACTAAAGTTTGGCCACCGCGGCGGAAACCAGCCGGTAAAGGACCTGACGACCGATCGGATCGAAATAACGTCACAAAACCACGGTTTTGCGGTCGATGCTGACTCATTGCCCGCTGATGTGGAGGTCACGCACGTCAATCTTAACGACCAAACCGTCGAAGGTCTGGCCCACAAGACCAAACCCATCTTTTGCGTACAGTATCATCCTGAAGCTTCCCCCGGCCCGCATGACTCTCGTCCCTTGTTCGCCCGATTTGCAGACCTTGTAAGAAAGGCGTAAGTTCCACGGCAGCAAGTGACTCCGAACGGGGTGAGAAGTCGATTAACCGTTTGACTTGAAAATTCCCCTTCTGAATAATCCCGCGCAACCAACCACACTATGCCGCGCCTTGTGCTTCTAACCGAAGGTTTCACCGGACGATCTTTTGAGATCAAGTCGGACCGTAATACCGTCGGACGGTTGGAGGACAACACTTTCCAGATTCCCGCTCCGTCCGTATCCAGTCATCACTGCGAGCTCTTGCTGGAGGGCGACAATCTGACCATCCGAGATCTGGATTCTACGAACGGTTGTTACATCAATGGTGAGCAGATCACCGAGGGCACGATCAAGCCGGGTGAGATCGTCCGCTTCGGAGCCATCGAGGCACGCTTTGAGAAAAGCCCCGGACCGGGGACCAGTGGCAAGAAGAAGCTCGATCAGACCTCAGTCCTACCGCAGGGCGTGAAGCTTGATGAACTTGGAGAAAGCTCCGGCACCCAGCGCATCACGATGGGCAAGGGCTCGCCTTTCCGGAAGAAAAGCACCAAGGGCAAGCTGATCTGGATCACGATTGCCGGAGTGGTGATCTTGGTGGTGGCCGGTATTCTGGCCTACGTCTTCTTCCTCTCCTAAGTCCGCGTCTGTTGGAATCCTGCTCCTCTTCGTAGTCGAAGAGCGATTTCAACCCTCCCGCAAGCGCTTGGCCACCTCGACGGCGGCATATGTGATGATGATATCCGCTCCGGCGCGACGCATTGCCAGCAAGCTCTCCATCATCACCCCGGTCTCATCCACCCAATCACGCTCGGCCGCTGCCTTGATCATTGAAAATTCCCCACTGACTGCGTACGCCGCAGTCGGGTATCCGAACTCCTGTTTCACGCGATACACGATGTCAAGATACGCCAGAGCCGGTTTGACCATCACCATGTCCGCGCCTTCTTCGATGTCCAAGGCGACCTCACGGATTGCCTCGTCGCCGTTGGCGGCGTCCATCTGGTAACTGCGGCGATCGCCAAATTGCGGAGCCGATTCCGCCGCATCGCGAAACGGTCCGTAATAGGCTGAAGCAAATTTCGCCGCGTAGGACATGATCGGCGTCTCACCTAATCCCGCGCCATCGAGCGCCGAACGAATGGCCGCCACGCGACCGTCCATCATGTCGCTTGGCGCCACGATGTCCGCCCCGGCTTCGGCGTGGCTGACCGCACTTCGCGCCAGTAATTTGAGGCTCGGATCATTCAGAATGCTTGCTTTGCCACCTTTGCGTGAAACGATCCCGCAATGCCCGTGGCTCATGTATTCGCACAGGCAAACGTCGGTGATCACGAGCAGTTCGGGGAATTCCTTCTTCAACGCCCGAACGGCCTTTTGCACGATTCCGTTCTTGGCGTAGGCGCCGGTGGCCTTCTCGTCCTTCTTGGACGGGATACCAAAGAGCAGTACCGCGTTCACGCCAGCTTTCGCTGCGACACCGGTGTCCTTCAGCATCTCGTCGATGGAAAGCTGGAACACTCCCGGCATCGAGCCAACCGGCACCCGCACTTTTTTTCCTGGCCGCACGAAGAACGGCAGCACCAGTTGATCGGGGTGGAGGAGCGTTTCGCGGACCATCCGACGCAGGGAATCGGATCCCCGCAGACGCCGCGGCCGATAATTCGGAAAATTCGGCACGGTTACTTGGCCAAGTAATCAATCA
>JBMYQZ010000765.1:0-2740 GCA_049601855.1 Limisphaerales bacterium
TTGGTGATCTCGGGCATGATGTCGGCGAATTTCCAACCTGGAGCGATGGGTGCCCCGACAAACCCGCGCGGCATGACGACACCCTGGGTCGGATCGTGTACGTATTTGGCGGTGGGTTGCGTGACGATGCGGTCGTTCTCGATGTAGGTGAATGGAGGGAGGTTCGGGAGATCGACTCCGAAGAAGTAGTCGAACCCCCGATGAATCGGGCCGCCGGCAATTGGCTTGGTGAAATCCCAAGTCAGCGTTTTCTGTCCGTTCTTCACCTCGGTCATTTTGCTCTTCTGTGGCCCCGGCCAATTCCAACCGAGGTGCCACTTGCCGATGCATGAAGTTCGGTAACCGTGTTCGCGAAGAAAGCCGGGAAGTGTGGGGCGGTCCCTGGCGATGAGGGGTGGCTCGTAGGCAGCGACGACCCATTCCTGTAATCGCGTTCGCCAAGCGTAGCGGCCGGTAAGCAAACCGTAGCGCGTGGGCGAACAGACGGCGGAGGGGCTATGGGCGTCGGTGAAGCTCATGCCCTCGCGGACAAGCTTGTCCAGGTATGGGGTGGCGATCTTGTTGTCGGGGTAATGCGCTTGGATGTCACCGACACCAAAGTCGTCGGCGAGGATGACAACGATGTTTGGATTCGAGGCCGCGATAGTGGAAATGCCAAATAGGATAAATAGGGCGGATAAGACGTATCGACGAGGCATCCGAACGGATTAGAGGCATGTGCGCGCTTGGTCAAGGGTGGACGCGCAGACGCTTACCTGATTGGATCGGGCGCAGAAGTGCTGATTGCATTCAACAAACCGTACGGCGTGCTGTCTCAGTTTACCGATGACGGCTCACCGAATCGTACCCTGGCGGAATTTGGACTACCGAAAGACGTGTATCCGATCGGGCGACTGGATGCGGATTCAGAGGGTCTCTTGCTCTTGAGTGACGAACGCGAATGGAACGATCGCGTGCTGAACCCGAAGCACGGACATCGGAGAATCTATTGGGTTCAGGTGGAGCGTATTCCTGCCGTGGATGATCTGGAGGAACTGGCGGCCGGACTGACGATCAAAGGGAGGAAGACCTTGCCTTGCCGTGCGTGGATGCTCGAACCGCAACCGGATGTTCCCCCGCGAGATCCACCAATCCGCGTCCGCAAAACGGTGCCCGATTGCTGGATCGCAATGGAACTGACGGAGGGGAAGAACCGGCAGGTTCGGCGCATGACTGCGGCCATCGGATTTCCAACGCTTCGTCTTATGCGCACACAGATTGGTGATTTTGAATTGCGTGATTTGCAATCGGGGAAATGGCAGGAACTGAATGAAGCGGGACGAAAGTTGGTGAGGGATTCCCGATCGAATTGACGGGAGCTTCTCTCCGGTTTTTCCGTCCAATGGCTCATGATGAAAGCATCCCGATTCTTTCTGCTCCTGCTGATATTTTCAGCGCTGGTTGGCGAGACCCAAGCCAAACGAATCTTGCCGGGATTCGAAATCCTCATCCGTCATGCCGAACTGGTCGTGCTTTGCGAGTGGGAGAGTCGTGATGGGAAATTTGTCGGTCGGGTGATTGATGTATGGAAGGGCGAATTGAATCCCGCTGCTTTCCATGCCAAGACGGCGAGGGGGACTATTCCGGTCAGCAGCAACACCAAACGAGAGGGGCAGTTTGTCGCGTTTTGGAACCGTCACAACCAGGTCTTCCCGGGCCTGAAGCAGGTTGAGGTTGTGCCGGTGACGGACGGTCTCCTTACCCGGGTTCTCGATCGCCTCGGCACAAAGGAAGAAAAGACGTTGAAGGAGCTTCGAGGGCTGATAAAGGCCACGCCCGTAGAACGGGTGGCCAACGGTCCCATGCCCAAACTCCTGATGTCGACCATCCGAACGTTCCGTGCGGGACTTTCGCTGGAGGAGGTCGGTCAAAGACTGAAGCGTGCGTATCCGCAGGTGGAAGATTACGGACGCAACTTCCGGGACAGCAGCGGTCTGACGCATTTTCAGATTGATGAAAGGTATCTGATCTCAATTGCCACTCGCATCTGGCCGGGCAAGGCACCGGTCATTCATGGCGATGCCTTCGTCCGCGTGACGGATCGCAAGGGCACGAGCCGTGCGACCTGCTGGCTGGTCGAAGAGTAGATTGCGTTTGAGCGGTCGATCGTTTCCTATCCGGGCGTGCCGGATAAACAATCCATGAGCAACGAAGAGATTGATCGGTTGAGACACGATCACGTGTTCGGACAGGACGCGAAGCGCAAGGGGGAGGGACGTACTCTCTGGGTCATCGTTATTACGGCCACGATGATGGTCGTGGAAATCGCGGCGGGGATCATGTTTGGTTCGATGGCCCTGCTGGCAGATGGGCTGCACATGGCGTCGCATGCGGCGGCGTTGGGGATTTCCCTGTTCGCCTACGTGTATGCGCGGCGGCATGCGCGGAATCCGCGTTACAGCTTTGGCACGGGCAAGGTGAATTCGCTGGGTGGGTTTACCGGCGCGATTCTGTTGGCGGTGTTCGCGCTGCTGATGGTCTACGAAAGCGTTGAACGACTTTTCTCACCGGTGGCGATTGCCTACAACCAGGCGATCATCGTGGCGGTCGTGGGACTGATCGTGAACGCGCTCTCGGCGGTCATCTTGGGCGGGGGAGGCGGTGACGAACACGGGCATTCTCACAGCCATGGACATTCGCACTCACACTCACACTCACACTCTCACTCTCACTCTCACTCTCATTCTCACTCTCACTCTCA